>JAAYJB010000200.1 GCA_012523155.1 Synergistaceae bacterium
TACATCGTTGATGCCCTGGATATCCAGCAGCAGGGACACCCGGTGGAGATCAGCTATCCGAAAGAAGGAGTCTCCTACGGCATCGAGGCCACGGGGATCCTCAAGGGCGCCAAAAATATGGAGAACGCCAAAAAGTTCATGGACTGGGCATCATCGAAGACCTTCGCCCAGCTTCTCGTGGACAGGAAGATAAACTACATCCCTACCCGCACCGGCGTGGAAGTGACCAACCCCGCCCTCGACCTTTCGAAGGTGAACCTGGTGGAAGTGGACGTGGCGTGGAAGGGAGCAAACCGCAAGGCCTTCGTGGACCGCTGGATCAACGAAGTCATCAAGTAGGGGAGCGGTACTTTTTTTATCCGATGTGGTATCCCCGGGGAGCCGCTTCCCCGGGGATTTTGCCTTACGCAATACTGACGTACTTTCGAGGAGAATGACGCAATGAATAGACCGTCCGCACTCTCCACACCGGAAAAGGTCTCTCCCCTGAAAAGGGACCCCGCCCTTCTTCCGGCTCTTGCGGCCATCTGGATATCCCTGGCCGTGTTCGTACTGTACCCTCTTTTTCGGCTTTTTCTCACCACGTTTATGGTGGAAGGTCAGTTTTCCTTCGCCAACCTCGGTGCCGTGGTAACAAACTGGTATGACAGGCAGGCATTCCTGAACAGCCTCTGGCTTGCGGCAACAGTCTCCGTTTCAGGGACGGTTCTCGGATATATCTATGCCTTTGCAGTGACAAGGATCGCAATGCCGTCATGGCTCAAGTGGCTTCTCGCCGCCATTACCACCCTTCCTCTCATCTCTCCGCCCTTTACGAGCAGCATCGCCCTGACGCTCTCCCTGGGCCCTAACGGCATCCTACTGAAATTTTTCGGCATAGAAAATTTCAGCTTCTACGGGTTCTGGGGGACGTGGATGTCCGAGACCCTCACCTATTTTCCCGTCTCTTTTCTCACTCTGTCGGCAGTTCTGTCGGCCATCGACCCGACCCTGGAGGATGCGGGACTTTCGCTGGGAGCGTCTCCCGGACGGGTGTTCCGGACAGTGACGTTTCCACTTTCAACACCAGGGATAGCAAACTCGGTGCTCCTGCTCTTCGCCAGTTCCCTCGCCGATTTCGCTACACCCCTTGTGCTCGCGGGACACAGTTTCCCGGTTCTGCCCACCCAGGCGTACCTGCAGATAACGGGGCTGTATGACCTTCGGGGAGGTGCCTCGCTTTCCTTTCTGCTGCTTCTCCCTGCCATGGCGGTGTACGTGCTGCAGCGGTTCTGGGTGGGAAAGAAAAGTTACGTCACCATCAGCGGCAAGACCGGGAGCCGTTCAAATTTCAAAAGCAAGGGCATGCTTGCAGAGGGTATCGTGCTGGGGGTGTGCTTTTTCGTGACCGCTTTCATCCTTTACCTCTACTCCCTGATCCTGTGGGGTGCGCTCGTGAAGGTCTGGGGAGTGGACAACTCCATGACCCTGGAGAACTTCCGGTACGTGTTCACCCACGGTAGGAAGGCCATCATAGATACGCTATCCATAGCCGCCGTCGCCACTCCACTCGGCGGTCTCATGGCAGTGGTGGTAGGCTACATAGCCCAGAGGAAGCGATTCTTCGGGAACAGGGCAATGGAGTTCTTCTCCATGCTCAACTACGCCCTTCCCGGTACGGTGGTGGGCATCGCGTACGTCATCGCCTTCAACGAGAGGCCGATCCTGCTCACGGGGACCATGGCGATTCTCGTGGCGGCTTACATGTTCAGGTATCACGCCGCGGGGATCAGGGCCGTTATCGCTTCCCTGCACCAGATCGATCCCTCCATAGAGGAGGCCTCCGCCAGCCTCGGTGCTGGTGCGGCCCGCACCTTTTTCAGGATCACAGTACCACTTGTGATCCCCGCAGTCCTTATGGGCATGCGGTATCTCTTCATCCACTGCATGACTGCCATCAGCGCGACCATTTTCCTGGTGTCGGTCCGGTGGAGTCTGCTCACGACGCGGATACTGGAATGCATGACGGAACTGCAGTTTGCGCAGGCATGCGCTTTTTCCGTTGTACTCATACTCCTCGTGTTCTGTGCGACGGCGGTCCTGACAGGACTGACACGGTTCGCGGCGGGACGAATTTCGGGACAAGGAGGCCGAAGCTGATGGCCGTAGCGCTGGAGCTTAAAAAAGTATCGAAAGTCTTTCAGAAAGACCGGGAGATAGTCCGTGCCGTGGATGACGTCTCCATGACCGTTGCCCCCGGGGAGATGGTCACATTCCTGGGGCCGTCCGGGTGCGGAAAAACGACCACGCTCCGCATGGTGGCGGGATTCGAGATCCCTTCCGCCGGCGTTATCTCCATTGACGGCCAGGATATCACCAATGTTCCGGTGAACAGGAGGGATATCGGTTTCGTCTTCCAGAACTACGCCCTCTTTCCTCACATGAGCGTTTTTGAGAATGTCGCCTATGGGCTGAGAGTGAAGGGTGACCGGGGAGAGGAGGTCAGGAGAAAGGTACGGGAAGGTCTTGACCTTGTCGGCCTCGGAAAGGCGGAAAAACGGTTCCCGAACCAGCTTTCCGGAGGAGAGCAGCAGCGCGTGGCGCTGGCCAGGGTGCTGGTGCTGCAGCCGCGGGTGCTGCTCATGGATGAGCCTCTTTCCAACCTTGATGCCAAGCTGAGGATCCACATGCGGACCGAGATACGGAGGATCCAGAAACACCTCGATGTAACGTGCCTGTACGTTACCCACGACCAGGGCGAGGCGCTGACCATGTCGGACCGGATCATGGTGATGCACGGGGGAAA
>JAAYJB010000027.1 GCA_012523155.1 Synergistaceae bacterium
AAAGGGGATAATATAGAGTAAAACCGGAAGAATGAAAGTGGTCACAGAAAATAAATTCTGATAGGATAGTCAGGCAAAATAATGAATCAAGTTCCCTTATGTGCTCTGGAGGGGTGCCCATGTTTTCAAAAAAAGTGCTGTCGGTTCTTTTTGTCGTTTATCTCATTATTGCTCCTGTTGCGGCCCATGCCCGGGGAGGTGTGGTGCTTGTCCTTTCAGGGGGGGGAACCCGGGGGCTTGCGCATATTGGCATAATAGAGGTTTTGAAGGAAAAGGGCATTCCCATAGCAGGAATAGTCGGGACAAGCATGGGAGCTATCATCGGCGGTCTTGCCGCAAGCGGCTATTCTCCGTTGGAACTTCGGGAGGTGATCGAGTCCCTGGACCTTACGAACCTTATGTCCGAGAGGACGAACCCCATATTTGTTCCCCTGAGCCAGGACAGCACAAACCCGCACAATAAGATCCCATGGATCGCTCTCGACACCTCGGGCAATGTTGTCGGGCCCCTCGGGGGGGTTACAGGAGTAAAGCTTCTTGAACGTTTTGCACAGCTTGCATCCAGAAGCCAGGTCGTGCGCTTCGACGAACTTGAGATCCCTTATGCCGCTGTGGCAACCGACCTGGAGACCGGTGAAAAAGTGGTTATCCGGACAGGAAGTCTTGCCTCCGCCATGAGGGCCTCAATGGCGATCCCCGGTGTTTTCGATCCCTGGCCTCTAGGAGGGAGACTGCTCGTTGACGGCGGTCTTGTGTCCAATCTGCCTGTGAAAACGGCAAAGGAGATTTTCCCGGGATATCCGGTCATTGCTGTAGACGTTTCGGGAACACTGAAGACCCGGAAGGAAATCCACTCGCTGGTAGATGTTGTTGAACAGTCACTGACTATTTTTACCAGGCGCAACGTTCTGGATGAAATATCGCTGGCGGATCTCGTCATAGCCCCCCCGGTAGCAGGCGTCTCCATTTTTGACCTCACGAACGCTGACCGTATTGTAGACGGGGGAAGAAAAGCTGCACTTCAAAAGCTTCCCGATATTGTCAAGCTTGCGGAAAAAGCTCCTCCTGTAGCCCAGAAAGAAGAACTCTGCCTTGAGTCGAAAGTCGTGGAAATAAAAGTTGAGGGCGGAACACCATACCTGCAGGAATTGATCCGGAAAAAATACCGTTCGTGGGTAGGAGAGCCCCTCAGCACGCTGAACATGGTGCGGGCCAGCACCGAAATAGGGGCTCACGACGACGTACTCGCTGTGGATTATCGGTTTGAGGAGATCGGGGAAGACCTGGCGGTTGTGTTTGTCATACAGAGGAAACCATCCTTCGAATTGAACGTGGGGGGGTACACGACCAACCTTCATCCCCATCGGTGGATCTACTTGAGCGGAGTCCGGAGGGATCTCTTCTTGGACGGAGATTCACTCCGCTTCAATTTCAAGATCGGTGAACAATGGGGCATTGACGCAAGCTACCTCACGTCTCCGGAGAAAAACAGCAGCTGGGAGGTCATTCTTTCAGCGCAGAACTGGGAGCTTTCCTCGAACAAGGGGAGAAGGGAATGGGACAGGTATGCAGCCGGAATAAGCCGTCGTTTTTCCACGGGTTCGTTCGAGGCGGGCCTCGGCTATGCCTTCGAACAGGTCCACTCGGGAGGGGAGGGGTATTCTTCTTCAGGTCCCACCTTCTTCCTGACGTCCAATACCCTGAATGACGCGACAGATCCCACGAAAGGCTCACTCTTTCACCTGCAGGCCTGGTGGCCTGACATGGAAGAGGTGCTCTACAGGGCTACCTACTTCCAGGCGGCCCGCCTTTCCGATAACTGGCGGTTCTATTTCCGGGCCGGTTTTGCTGAAGGGGACGAGACATCGGCAAACGGAAACCGTGCGGTATACCTTGGGGCTGCCGAAGAACTCTACAGCTACTCCGGAAACCCCATCCAGGGTGAACGGATGTTCTGGTGGAACGCTGCATTCAGGAGAATTCTTCTGAAAAGCTGGTGGGGAAAGCTGAATACGGAGATCTTCGGCGGAATGGGATTCGTCTACGATGATACCGGTAACAGGTATCGCGATGTGTGGGAGGCGGGAGTTTCCTTTTCCATTCCCGGATTCCTTCTCGACGGAAAACTCATGTTCCTTTACAACGATGAGAGGGATTTCAAGATCGGATTTTTCATAGGAAGCCCGGTATGGGGGCATTACCCGCTGCCGTGAGCTGTGCCGGTTGCGCAAATGGGCATGACAGGGATAGAATATACGTTTTCAACTGATATAAAAGGAACCGCCAAACGATAAAGGATAAACGGGAGGAAATGAAATGGCACGGAACATCACCTCAAGATCAGAAGATTACTCACAGTGGTATCTTGACATAATAAAGGCCGCCGAGCTGGCGGATTATGCACCGGTAAGAGGGTGCATGGTCATTCGTCCGACGGGGTATGCCCTGTGGGAGTCCATCCAGCGTCATTTCGACGATGCATTCAAGGAGACAGGTCACGTAAACGCGTATTTCCCCCTCCTTATCCCCAACTCATTCCTCGAAAAAGAGGCGGAGCACGTGGAAGGATTCGCTCCTGAATGTGCCGTGGTTACTCACGCCGGGGGGGAATTGCTCGAGGAGCCCCTTGTTGTACGCCCCACATCGGAAACGGTCATCGGCCACATGTACAGCAAATGGGTACAGTCATGGAGAGATCTGCCCATACTCATCAACCAGTGGGCAAACGTCATGAGATGGGAAAAGCGTCCGCGGCTTTTCCTCCGGACATCCGAATTCCTGTGGCAGGAAGGGCATACTGCCCACAGCACCAGGGAAGAGGCCATGGAAGAGACCCTGAAAATGCTGGGGGTTTACGCACGGATAATGAGAGACATTCTCGCCCTCCCGGTGGTGGAAGGGGAGAAGACAGAGGGAGAGCGCTTCCCCGGAGCAGACAAAACCTATGCCTGCGAAACCATGATGAGCGACGGAAAAGCCCTTCAGGCAGGCACAAGCCATTTCCTGGGCCAGAATTTCGCAAAGGCTTTTGACATCAAGTTCCAGAACCGGAACGGTGACCTCGAGTATGCCTGGACTACGAGCTGGGGTGTTTCAACTCGCCTCATAGGGGCCATAATAATGACTCACTCAGACGATGACGGGCTTATTCTTCCTCCACGGGTGGCCCCGGTAAAAGCGGCAATACTTCCAATCAGCACGAATGAGGAAAAGATCGATTCCACTCTCCTCCCGAGGGCGATGGAGCTTTCCTCGGAACTTGACAGGAGCCTTGGCGGCCGGTTTGCATTTGTTGACAGGCAGTTCTATCTCAGGCCGGGAGACCGCTTTTTCCAGCACCTCCAGAAAGGAGTTCCCCTGAGGGTCGAGCTCGGTGAGAAAGACCTGGCAGCGGGAACGGCGAGGGTTGTCCGCAGGGACACCGGTGAGAAGATGGATATCCCTCTTGAAAGCCTGGCCTCGAAGGTCCCCTCCCTTCTTGAGGAGATCCAGTCGTCCCTCTTCAACAAAGCGCTCAGTTTCCGCCGGGAAAACACCGTAGAGGTTGCCTCCTACGAGGAAATGAAGAAGGTCCTGGAAGAAAAGGGCGGATTTGTGGAGACCTGGTTTGCCGGATCAAGGGATGATGAGAAGAAAATCAAAGAGGAAACAGGAGCCACAGCCCGATGCATGCCCATCGACAGTGAAGAGCCCGGAACGTGCTTTTATACCGGAAAACCCGGTGCACGGAAAGTCATTTTTGCAAAAGCATATTAATGCAATCATCAAGTTTTTAAAAAATGCACCCGAAAGGGTGCATTTTTTAGACCCGGTGCAAGCGAACAAAAAGGGAATCTTTTCAGCTATAAAAAAAAGGACTTTTCGCTTGTTTTAATTCGAAATCACTCTGGCAAACGGGCAACTTGCTATGTCTGTATATTGCGAAAACGTTTATTTTGACGTTATGAGTAAAAGTTTCGACTGTGGAAAGTGCTTAAACCCTGATACTGCAAGAGATAATCAGATTTTCCATTTTTGTGCTGTTTTTTTTGAAAGCAGTTGACTTCTCTCCAAAAAATGGTATCATACCCTTCGCGTCGTTGAAACGACGGACCCAAAACGGCCTAAAACAAGCCGTAAAGCGGGTTTAAGGGACCTTGACAGAATTATAGGTGAAGGAAAGAGGTAAAAGAGCGAGCCTTGAGCAGAAAATATTTGAGAGTTTGATCCTGGCTCAGGACGAACGCTGGCGGCGTGCTTAACACATGCAAGTTGAA
>JAAYJB010000201.1 GCA_012523155.1 Synergistaceae bacterium
TGTCCGGTAACAGGGACCCGGCCCTCTCATGCAGCCTTACCCCATAAATGGCATTTTTCCCGGCACCGCGTATGTAGCGGAAACAGGGAGAGCATGCTATCATCTACCCTGTTTTGCATATTGCCGTGAGAGCAGGGAGAGAAGAGTGAAGAGAAAAATTGCCGGATGGCTGCTGCTTTTGTGCCTGCTTGCCACTGCGTCAGATGTGTACGCCCAACCCCTCCTGGAGAGGGGAAAGGGCCGGACTGTGGCCATAACATTTGACGACGGCCCCAGGCCGGGCTACGTGGAATCCATACTGAACATACTGAGAGAAAAGGGAGTTCGGGCGACCTTCTTTGTCGTGGGGCGCTACGCTTCGGAGCACCCCGGCCTTATCCGGGCCATGGCGGATGACGGGCACGTGGTGGCCAATCATACCTTCTACCACAATAATCTCACCGCGCTCCCCCGCGAGAATGTGTACCGGGAATGGCGGCTCTGCAGCGAGGCCATAGAGTCCATACTGGGCAGCAAGCCCCGGTTTGGGAGGCCTCCCGGGGGGCAGTTTAACTCGTTCGTCGTTGAGCAGGCAGCCGGAGAGGGGCTGCGAATCGTCCTTTGGACCAATAACCCCGGGGACTACTCCGACACGCTCAGGGGCGAAGAGCTTACCCGGAAGGTGCTTGCCAAGGCTGCTCCGGGCGATATACTGCTGCTCCACGTGGGGACTCTCTCGACCATTGAGGCCCTTCCCGGGATCATCGACGGCTACAGGAAAAAGGGCTTTATCTTCGTAACAGTAGAGGAAATCGCCGGGTAGCGCCTTCTATTTCCTCTTTTTAAGCGCTTCCTCAAGGGACTTCAGCGCATCCTCCGAAAGCCCCTCATCGTTCTTTTCCTGGACGGGCTTGGTGTTCTCCGGGGCCAAAATGAGGCCGATCCCAGAGGCGTCCCGCGGAATGACCGGAAGATCGAGCGTTTCCACAGCCCAGCCGAGTTTTTCCGGGGCAGCGAGGAGGGCGCCGCCTTTCCATTCACCGTAGATCCAGTTTTCAGGTGTCCCCTGAAGGATTCCCCCGCCTTCGTACCATCCTCTCTCCAGTTGCTCTGCGGATATGGGGGATGGAGATCCTGTGACTTCAGCATCGGATCCCCTGAGGTATCCGTCGTCTCCCCAGTGATATTTTCTGGATCCGAAAGTGAAAGAGAGCCCCTTGTAGACGACTTTTGAAAACACGTCGGGGATCCGTTCCCCTTCGATCTCGAGGTAATGGTGCCGGGCCTCGGACCGGGTTCCTCTCGCACTGTAATAACGCAGGATCCGGACATCTTCAGAAACCGTTATAATCTCCGGTTCTTCCGGATTCTCTCCGGACGTCTGACCGGGAGCCGGAACAGCAGGAAAAACAAGGAATACGGTGAAGAAGAGAACAAGCAGTTTCAGCATATTTTTCATGGGAACGCCTCCTTTTGGGGTCAGGGATACGGATCCAATAATACCCTAAAACATCTGGATGCGGAAAGGATGGAAACAGTGAGCCCTTTGGCGGAACATCGTTTTGGGAAATGAAAAAGTCCTTGACGAAATGAAGGCCGATTGTCTATCCTTTCATTGTATTTCCATTTTGGAAAGGAGCTGCTCTTTCATGAAAGACATATTGCAGCGGATTGGGGAACTGGGAATCGTTCCCGTGGTGAAGCTGGAGAAACCCGAGGATGCTCTTCCGCTGGGGAAGGCGCTTCTCGAGGGAGACCTGCCTATTGCCGAAGTGACGTTCCGCACTGACGCGGCGGAGGAATCCATAAAAATCCTCACTGCAGAGCTCCCGGAACTTCTTGTGGGGGCAGGCACAGTGCTCACGCGGGACCAGGTGAAGCGGGCGGTGGACGCGGGGGCGAAATTTATCGTCACCCCGGGATTCAACCCATCCGTAGTGGACTACTGCATCGGGAACGATATCCCTATTACCCCGGGCATCAACAGTCCCTCCCAGATCGAGATGGCCCTGGAGCGAGGGCTCAACGTAGTGAAGTTTTTCCCCGCGGAGCAGTCCGGAGGGCTTGCCATGCTCAAGGCCATGAGCGCTCCCTACAGTTCGGTGAAGTTTATTCCCACCGGGGGCATCGATACGAAAAACATGGTCTCCTATCTCTCATTCAACAAGATCCTCGCAGTGGGAGGAAGCTGGATGGTGAAGCCGGAACTTGTGGCTGCGGGGCAGTTTGACGAGATAACCCGCATCAGCCGTGAAGCGGTCTGGGCTCTCCACGGATTCGAGCTTGCCCACCTCGGGGTGAACTGTACGGACGAGAATGAGGCGCTCGATAACGCGAAAAAAACGGCCGCGCTTTTCGGAATGCCGATTAAGGACGGCAACAGCTCGGCCTTCTGCGGAAAGGGCTTCGAGTTCATGAAATCCCCGTACCTGGGTGAAAAGGGGCACGTGGCTGTATCCTGCAACGACGTGGGGCGTGCCCTGGCATTCCTGAAGAGCAAGGGCATCGGCTCTCTTCCGGAGACAGAGAGGAAGAAGGACGGAAGGACGGCCGCCATTTACCTGGACCTGAACATCGGCGGGTTCATCTTCCACCTGCTGCAGAAATAGCGAATATCGGCGAAAAAAGTGCGGGGTAGGCCCCTGAAAGGCCTCCCCCGCTTTTTCATTCAGGACTCCGTCTCTCTTTTTTTTACCTCTGGACCCTTCCCGAGGCGTCGCCGCCTGCAAGGGTGAGCACGTCTTCCTTCGATACCCTGTTGAAGTCTCCGTAGATGGTGTGCTTGAGGGCGGAGGCCGCCACGGCGAACTCCAGGGCCTCCTGGGGAGTCTTCAGGTTGTTCAGTCCCCATATGAGTCCCGAGCCGAAAGAGTCGCCGCCGCCGATGCGGTCGACGATATCGCGGATCTCGTACTTTTTGCTGGTGAAGAAGTTCCCCCTGTTGTCGGCAAGGACGGCGGACCATCCGTTCCAGTCGGCGCTCACGCTCTCCCGGAGGCTGACCGCAAGGTACTTCATGTTCGGATAGGAGGCCATGACTTTTTCGGCGAGGACCTTGTACTTGGACACGTCAAGTTCGCCTGATGTCACGTCCACGTCGATCTCGATCCCGAGGCACTTCTGGCAGTCCTCCTCGTTTGCGACGGTCACGTCAACATACTTTGCGAACTCGGTCATCACTTCCTTCGCGCTTTTCCCCCACTTCCAGAGTTTTTTCCGGTAGTTCAGGTCGCACGATACGGTTATTCCCTTTTCTCTGCAAGCCTTAACGGCCTCCAGGGCGACCTCGGCAGTCCCCTGGGCGAGGGAGGGCGTAATGCCCGTAGTATGGAACCAGGTTGCCCCGTCGAGGATCGCGTCCCAGTCGAAGTCACCCGGCTGGATAGAGGCGATCGATGAACCGGCCCGGTCGTAAACCACCTTTGAAGGTCTCATGGCCGCGCCTGTTTCAGTGTAATATACTCCGAGACGCTCACCTTTCCGAAGGATAAATTTTGTGTCGATCCCGAAGGAGCGCATCTCTTTTACCATGGCGTCCCCAACGGGATTTGCCGGGGCGGCAGTGACGTAGGAAACGTTCTCTCCGTAATTTGCCAGGGAAACGGCGACGTTTGCCTCGGCACCGCCGAATGTCGCCACCAGGTTGTTAGTCTGGAAGAGCACCTCCCGGTCCGGCGGGGTAAGCCGGAGCATGATCTCTCCGAA
>JAAYJB010000028.1 GCA_012523155.1 Synergistaceae bacterium
GGCTGACGCTGGCCGACGGGATCAACGGGATGCTCCTGCAGGCGGTGAAAATCCACGAAACGGAAGGAAAAGAGACCGTCAGGGTGAGAAATGACCGGGGGCCCTACATCGTCCATTTCAACGGATTCCACCGGGAAGGAATAGACTGGCTCGTCCTTTTCGCCCTTCCCGAAAACATCTTTACTGCGGGCATTTTCCGGAACATGGGCTTCTCACTTCTGCTGGCGGTCCTTGCCGTGATACTGGCGGCGATTTTATGCTCGAAAGCTGCAAACGTGCTGATGGGACCCATGGAGGACCTCGTCCTGGCCGCCGAAAGCCTTTCGTCGGGAGACCTCTCCCGCAGGGCGGAAGTGCGGAGAAACGACGAAATCGGGCGGGTGGCCAAGGCGCTCAACGGCATGGCAGAAAAACTTCAGGCCCTTTTCTCCTCACTGGAGGAAATCGTGAAGGAAAGGACTGCGGAACTCGAGGAACGGAACCGGGAGCTGGTCCATAACAGGGAACATCTGAAGCTTATCCTGGACTCGGCGGCGGAAGGAATTTTCGGGATCGACAGACACGGTAACTGCACCTTCGCGAACGAGAGCTGTCTGAACATGCTCGGGTACGGGAGCTTTCAGGACCTGGCCGGCAAGAACATGCATTTCCTGATCCATTACGCCTCCAGCGACGGCAGTCTCATGGATGAAAAAGAATGCAAAATCTTCAAATCACTCCGGGCAGGAAGAGGCACTTCCGTTGAGGATGAGGTGTTCTGGAGGTCGGACGGTACGCACCTGGACGTGGCATACTCATCGTACCCCCAGTTCCGGAACGGAGAGATCGTGGGCGCCGTGATTACCTTCACGGACAACACCGAGCGAAGGAAAAACCAGGCCCGCATCAATTATATGACCTACCATGACAACCTTACAGGCTTGTACAACAGGACATTTTTCGAAGAGGAACTGAAAAGACTGGACAGGGAGGAAAACTTCCCCCTCGCTATCATCTTCGGAGATTTGAACGGCCTGAAGCTGACGAACGACGTCTTCGGGCACACGGCCGGAGACGAGTTGCTGAAGAAATCCGCCGAGGCACTGAAAAAAGCGTGCAGGAAGGACGACGTTATCGCCAGGGTGGGAGGAGACGAGTTCACCATTATTCTTCCCCGCACGACTCCGGAGATCGCGGAAAAAATTTGCGGCAGGATCAGGGAGGAATTCTCAAAGGTCCGTGTGAATGCCATCAAGGCAAGCATCGCAGTGGGTTACGCGGTGAAGGATGCCCCCGGCGAGCCGGCTGAGGAGACCGTGAAGGACGCGGAGGAGGCCATGTACAAACGGAAGAGCCTGACCAGGAAAGCGGTCGGCTCAGAGATGATCGATACCATCATGGATACCCTTCACGAAAAAAACCCCCGGGAAAAAAGGCACTCCGAAAGCATGAGCAGGATCTGCCAGGAAATAGGGCGTGCCATGAAGATGTCGGAAACGGAAATACGGAAACTGAAGGACGCGGGGTATCTTCACGATATAGGAAAGATCATCCTCGACGAGGATATTCTGAACAAGGGGGATGAACTTCAGCTCCTGGAACGGTACCTGGACAGGGAGATGGCGCAGCATCCGGTGGCAGGGTTCAGGATCCTGAACCTGTTCGAGGACACCCTGGACCTGGCCGAAGGTGCCTTCACCCATCACGAGAACTGGGACGGTTCCGGATATCCCAGGGGGATAAAGGGAGAGGAAATACCTCTGATGGGACGGATCCTCCGTGGGGCTGAAACCTATGACGGGATCCTGATATCCCTGGAAAAGGGAGTCCTTGCCCGGGAAGAGGCCCTGGAAAAAATCAGGGAACAGCGAGGAACTTCTCTTGATCCAGGGATCGCAGACATCCTCGTCTCCATGGCAATGGACGCAAAATAGAATAAGATCAGGACCGGGAAACGGGCAGGGAAATGGTATCTTTGCCCTCTTTTTTGGACGTGTACATGAACACGTCCGCCCGGCGAAGAAACTCTTCCGGGGTCTCTCCATACCTGTGTTGGGCAATGCCGATGCTGACCGTCACACGGAACCGGTTTTCTCCAGCAGGTGACAGGCTTTTATCTGCCATCCGTGCCTGGATTCGCCCGGCGGTAGCCTCCGCACCTTTGAGAGCGGTCATGGGAAGAAGGACCGCGAACTCGTCACCTCCGAAACGGAAGGCAAGGTCTGTCTTTCGGAGACATCCCCTGATCATGGGACCTAACGATGAGAGGAACCTGTCTCCCTCCATGTGACCATAGGTGTCGTTGAACTGCTTGAAGTTGTCCAGGTCCAGCATCATGAGGGCCAGGGGCTGACGGTACCGGTCTGCCCTGTTCATCTCAAGGGCAAGCTGGCTGTAGAAATGTCTCGAATTATAGAGCCGGGTA
>JAAYJB010000202.1 GCA_012523155.1 Synergistaceae bacterium
TCGGAACTTACCATTGAGTCTGTGCGGCTTTTGGAGAACAAGGGACTGATAGTGGCCAGGGTAAAAGAGATCAGTGACCGGGACAGTGCGGAAGAAGCCGTGGGCGGTTTTGTGGAGATCCCGCCCGAGGAGCGTTACCAGCTTGAAGAGGGTGCATTCTGGATCGACGACCTTCTTGGGATGGCTGTACTGGAAACCGGTTCGGATGTGCCCCTGGGGGTGCTTGCCGATGTTATCTCCCAGGGCGAGAACGATCTCTACGTTGTGAAGGACGAAAAAGGAAAAGATCACTATATCCCTGCAGTGAAGGAGTTTATTGCCGGGGTGGACCTTGACAAAGGGGAAATCCGCATTTCCCTCATCGAGGGGCTCTGGGAATCATGAATGTCACCATAATTACCGCCTTTCCCGGCCTTTTTGAGGGGTTCCTGTCCGAAAGCATGATAGGACGTGCGGTTTCAAAGGGGCTTATCAGCATCGAAATTCTCGATCTCAGGGAGTTCGGGGCAGGAAATTACCGCCAGATCGATGATTACGCATTCGGCGGCGGAGGCGGAATGGTGCTTTTGCCTGAAGTTATGGAAAAAGCTCTTTTCAGCGTCAGGTCAAGAAAAGGCGGAGGATTTGTGGTTTATCCGTCACCACAGGGCGATCTGCTGTCCCAGGAAGTTGTTGAGACTCTTGCAGCCCGGGAGCATGTCGTGATTATATGCGGCCATTATGAAGGCCTCGATGAGCGCTTCGTTTCATTGGAGGTGGACAGAGAGATCTCCATGGGTGATTTTGTCCTCACCGGCGGTGAGATTCCAGCCATGGCCATAGTGGACGCGATGTCCCGCCTTGTTCAGGGTGTGATAGGGAAGGAAACTGCCGTTATAGAGGATTCTTTTTACAGGGGCATGCTCGACCATCCCAATTTTACACGCCCCGCAGAATGGAGAGGTATGAAGGTACCGGAAGAGCTCCTTTCTGGAAACGCTGCGGAGATTGAAAAATGGAGGAGAAACGAGGCCTCGGAGCGGACTCTCTCGAGACGCCCGGATCTCCTGGGAAGAGCCAACATTCGTCCGTATCTTCCCCGGGGTGTGTATGCGGTCCTTGTACATTCTCCCGTCCTGGACAGAAAAGGGGAAAAGACGACAGCGGCCGTTACCGGCCTGGATCTCTCGGATATTGGGAGATCCTGCAGAACGTTCGGGCTGGACAGGTTTCTCGTGACCACTCCCCTGGCGAGCCAGAGGGCACTTGTAAAAAAAATGGCCGCTCACTGGACTGAAGGGGCGGGGGGAACGCTGAACCCTGACAGGAAAGAAGCGTTCGGGATGCTGAAAGTATTTCCGTCTCTTGACAAAGCCGCTGAATGGGTGGCAAAAAGAGAAAAAGAAATTCCGCTTCTTGTAGGAACGACTGCCCGGGCAAGAGCGGGAAGTTTTCACTGGCTTGAAGTGAAAAGGCGTATTTTGAGGGAGAAAAAACCCGTGGTTTTTGTATTCGGAACAGGTTCGGGGATTCACGACGAAGTGCTCGATAAATGCGGTGCAGTGCTTCAGCCTCTCTCGGGGGGCCCCGGTGATTACAATCACCTTTCAGTCAGGACAGCGGCAGGAATCGTGCTCGACCGTTTTTTCGGATGGCGCTGAAAAATTAAAATCGAATTGTGAAATGGAGCAAGGAGGATTCTAAAATGGACGTTATCAGTCTCGTGGAAAAGAAATACCTGAAAAATGATGTCCCCGATTTTCGTTCGGGAGATACGGTAAGGGTGCACGTGAAGGTCAAGGAAGGTGCAAGGGAACGCATACAGGTTTTTGAAGGAGTCGTGATCGCCAGGAAACATGGCGGCCTGAGCGAAACCTTCACCGTACGCAAGGTTTCGAGCGGTGTGGGCGTGGAACGGGTGTTTCCTCTCCACTGCCCGTCAATAAAGGAAATTGAAGTGAAGAGACTCGGCAAGGTCAGGCGTGCGAAACTCTATTACCTGAGAAAGAGAAGCGGGAAATCGGCAAGGATAAAAGAAAGAAGAGAATTTTAGATTTCTCTCTTTCCGCTATTGACTCTCTTCCAAAGGGCGATTATAATATCCGTCGTTGCGCGGGGGTGGCGGAACAGGTAGACGCGCAAGGCTAAGGACCTTGTGGCTGCAAGGCTGTGGGAGTTCGAGTCTCCCCCTCCGCACCATGATTTTAAAAAAGATGCCTTTCTCATTCCGAGGAAGGCATCTTTTTTCGTGTCCGTGGGCTGGCCGCAGGAGCAAAAAAAAGGACTATTTGACTGTTCAGCAAAGGGACAGTACCATCTTGCTTGATCAACAGGAGAAAAAACTTAATGTCTCTTCATTTTTCTGCTGCAGGCAGAAGAAAAAAAGGAGGAGGTGCAGATGGAAAAAATCCAGAACCTTCCCGGCTCGGGTGAAGTTGTCTTTTACGGTAAAACTGCAGGTCTTTTCCCTCTTTTCGAATTCCACCCCCTCCTGTTTCCGGGGGAAATGATCGGGGAGCCGCAGACTGTATTCCTCGCGGAGCGGTCCGGACCGGCGGGCAGGAAACTTTTGAACGAGTGCATAGAGAGAAAGGTCCCTTTCATCATTATTGGTAAAGGATGGGGACAGAGAATCCCCACCGATCTGGCTGCGAAGGCCGCCAGGTACGGTGTCCGCCTGGTCGGTCCGGACAGCGAAGGTGTTTTTACTCCTTTTTTCGGAGGACACCCGGATGGAAATACTGCGCTGATGTCAGAGGGAGGAGCAGTCCTCTCCCATGTTGCTGCTGAGGCACGGCGTCGTGCGGTGCCCTTTCGTTATGCTTTTTCTCTCGGGGAAAACTCCGATTATTCACCCTTCGAGGCTGCAAAAACCATTCTGGAAGTCGACGATGAAGTGGATTTTTTTGTTTTCATCGTAGATTTGATAAAAAAAGGCAGGGAACTGCTTGATTTTGCAGCCGCAGCCTCCCGTCTGGGAAAAAAGACAGCCATCCTGCAGGTGATGTCCTACAGGGGAAGAGACCGGGTCGAGGATGCTGCCCTGAAACAATACGGTATTACATCGTTTTCTGAGCCATTCCAGGTCATCGATGGAGCTGCTGCCTTTTACTCCCTGCGGGGAAAAA
>JAAYJB010000203.1 GCA_012523155.1 Synergistaceae bacterium
GGGAACCCCTGCCTGGAACGGCGGCTCTACGATGACCTGTGCACTCCTGCCCGGCAGCCCCGCCATCGATTCGGGGACATCTGCCGGCGCCCCTGAAACGGACCAGAGGGGAATTGACCGTCCCCAGAAAAGCGGGTTCGACAGAGGGGCATACGAGGTATCGGTCAGGAAATACCTCGTTATGAAGACCCCATCCCACGAGATGTTCAGCTTCAGCACATCGGTGGAGGAATTCGAAAGCGGAGAGGGGACGGCCTGGAGTTTTCCTGAGGGGATGCCGGTGACGGTCACCTTTCTTCACGAGACGGGAAAGGCGGTAAAGGATGTGCTTGTAGACAGGCAGTCCATAGGAGCGGTCCGTTCGTACACATTCCCGAACCTGGACCGGGACCATGAAATCGAGGTCGTGTTCATGGACGCGCCCGCGTCATCGGGCGGAGGATGCTCGGCCTCCGGTACAGGGATATTCGCTTTTCTGCTGATCCTTCCGGCTGCGCTGTTCCGTAGGCGGAGATAGACCGTTTTTTCTTCGTGATCCGTCAACGGGCAAAATGTCAGGGAAAGAGGAGCCTCGGCTTTGCCGGGGTTCTTTTTTTCGATGTGGTTTGCAAATGAACGAGATGAAAATATAATGGGATGATATTTTTGGAACCCTTCAATGCAAACTGCGAAACACGATACGATACAGGAAATTTGAGAGAAAAAGGTGCAGTTCAAATGGTGAAGATGCAGGATATGTTTGAATCTATGCCGGCATGCAGGGCGATCGCGACCCTTGCCCTGCCTGCTATATTGAGCCAGCTTGTCACAATGGTGTATAACCTGGCGGACATTTTTTTCGTGGGGCAGCTCGGCGACCCGAATATGGTCGCTGCAGTTTCCCTGGGATTTCCTGCCTTTATGACCCTTACGGTGATTGCGAACCTTTTTGGTATCGGAGGAGGCAGCCTGATATCCCGAATGCTGGGGGCAAAAAAGTACCAGGATGCGAGGAGGGCGGCATCGTTCAGTTTCTGGGGCAGCGTCTGTGCGGCTCTTATTCTGGGTTTTTTCGTCCTGTTATTTATGGATCCGCTTCTGTCCCTCCTCGGGGCAAGCGAGGCAACATCGGGCTTCGGGAGGGAGTACCTTTTCTGGGTTGTCGTTGTGGGAAGCGTTCCTACCGCATCAGGGCTTGTGCTGGGACACCTTCTCCGGAGCGAGGGAGAATCAAAGCAGGCAAGCATTGGAATGGCCCTTGGAGGAATGCTCAACATCCTGCTCGATCCCCTGTTCATTTTTGTTTTCGGACTTGGAGTGGCTGGTGCCGCAATAGCCACCATGATCTCGAACGGTGCGGTTCTCTCGTATTACCTCTCCGTTATGCGGCGTCTCGGGCAGAATACCGTGCTTTCTGTCAGCACAGGGGACGTTTCTATCGAACGCGGCATAGTCCGCCCGGTTTTTGCCGTTGGTATGCCGGCAGCCCTTCATCTGCTTCTCGCTGTTATATCAAACGGGACGATCAACAAGCTGGCCTCCGGGTATGGCGACATTCCTGTCGCCGCCATCGGGATCGTCAAAAAGGTGGACATGATCCCGATGAAATTCTCCCGAGGCCTGTGCCAGGGCGTTCTTCCCCTTGTGGCGTACAATTATGCGTCGAAAGACTACACCCGGATGGAGACGGTCAGCCGCTATGCACGCATTATCGCCGCAGTATTTGCTTTTTCCTGCATCGCGGCATTCCAGCTGTTTGCTCCCTACATCATGTGGGGATTTATCCGCAACGAGGAAACCATCCGACTCGGCACTGACTTCCTGCGGATCGCCTGCCTCGCGACTCCCTTCATGGGGATCAATGCGCTGATGAGCACCACCTTCCAGGCAATGGGCAAGGGAAAGGAATCTCTTATCCTCGCGGTATGCAGGCAGGGTCTGGTCAACATTCCCCTGCTTTTCGTCATGAACAGATTTTTCGGCCTGTACGGTATCGTGTGGACGCAGCTTGTGGCTGACCTGGTATCACTGGCCATTGCTCTTTTCCTCTATCGGGGTGTTATCCGTCAGCTGCGCAGTGAAGAAGCAGCAGCCGGTTTTGTCACCTGAGCCGAAAATGCCGCACATGGGATAAAAGGTAAAGCATCAGAAACAGATTCTCTTTCATTTCCGTCACTGGAATA
>JAAYJB010000204.1 GCA_012523155.1 Synergistaceae bacterium
ATCGGCCTTCACCATTGGGCGCTGCGGGATATCAAGCCCGGGAATAGGGAAGGTACCGTCAACTATGACCACATCAAAACACCTTGGGAGTTTCCGGACGCTCCGTCCCATGGCCCAGAGAGAAGCACGGAGTATATTCATTGCATCGATTCTCGCAGGAGAAGCGGCCTGGGCACGCCAGACGACTCCCAGGGAAACCATGCGTTCAAAAAGGAACTCCCTCCTGCGCGGGGTTAGTTTCTTCGAATCAGTCAGGCCGAGAGAAAGCAGCTCCCTTTCCTGTTCCACGGTGAGATAGACCGCTGCAGCCACGACCGGACCGGCAAGGGGGCCCCTTCCCGCCTCATCGGTACCAGCGACCCGCCCCATGCCGCTCAGATCCATTGAGGATCCCCCGGAAGCTCCAGTGTAACAGGTCCCAGCCTGCCCGAGGAAAAAGCCTCCACGAAACGACGCCCCGCAGAAAGGGTATCGACAATGCCGCCTGAAACAAGACATCCGAGTCTTTTGCCTATGGACTCAAGCACTTCTTCTCCGGATTCACCGGAAGGAGCCCGAACTCCCCACTTTTCCTCAACCATTCCCCACAGATCCCTGCTCCTGAGGACATTGATCAGGTCCAGGGCTATCACGTCATAACCGCCTATAACATCAGATTTACTGCTGCCGAGCCACGCGAGGCACCTCTGTACGGCATCACCGGATCTTGGATCGAGAATACCCGGAGTATCCACTACAAGAAAACCGCTTCCCTTGTACCAGGAAACCCCCCTTGTGATCCCGGGAATTCCTCCGACCTGTGCGGAGGATTTGCCGACAAGAGCATTCAGCAGCATGGATTTACCGACGTTCGGAATGCCGACCACCGCAAGGCGCACTTCCCTGTGAGATGGGCCGAGAGGGAGAAGATCTTTTCGGATGTGCTCCATTTTCGGCTTCAGGAGGTTTACCGCCCAGCACATCTTTCCTGCCCCTGAAAACCAGGAAAGCCACCTGGCCGTGGCTTTTTCATCCGCCAGGTCTTTTTTTGAGAGAACGACACCCACAGGACAGATCCGTGACAGTTCGTCCGTCACGGGAGAAGAAGTGACAAGAGGGGCTCGGGCGTCGCGGACCTCCAAAATGACATCCAGTTTCCCGGCCAGTTCCGAAAGCTTTCGCTTCCCCTTGGCCATGTGACCGGGATACCAGACAGTGCGCCCCAATCAGTCCACCGTCCCTATCCTGTTCAATGGCCAGTACCTGAGGAACACGGGGCCTCGAATGTTTTGTTTCGGGACAAATCCCCAGAACCGGCTGTCCTGGGAATTGGGACGGTTATCGCCCATGGCGAAATAATGGTTTTCCGGAATTTTCACGGGAACTTCCGGGAAAACAGGTCCGGCATTGAGCGAAAAGGCATCGTGGTTCTTCACGTACTCTTCCCTGAGGGCCTGCCCGTTGACATAGACTATTCCTCCCCGAATCTCCAGGGTATCTCCGGGAAGGCCGATTATTCTCTTGACAAAATCTCTCTTGGGATCAACGGGATACTTGAACACAAAAAGCTGGCCCCGTTTCGGCTCTGAGAACGTGTACCAGAATTTTGCCACGAGGACCCTGTCGCCGACTTCAAGGGTTGGGATCATGGAACCGCTCGGGATCCAGAACGCCTGGACCACGAAGGTCCTGAGGATCAGGGCCAGTACAAGAGCCCACAGGACAGTCTCGATCGTCTCTCTCCACCAGGGTTTGGTTGCTGCAGCCATAAAATAAACCTCCGTTTCAGCTATGCGCGCCGCGAGATGAAAAATCATAATGCCAGTTTTCTTTTATACCCCCAATGGAGCATACTTTCAATCCTTGGGAGGAGTATCTCTGTATGAAACCCTGCAATAGGGAGAGATAATTATGTAGTGCAAAGGACGCCTGCGGTCCGGGGATGCATTTATTTCTATCGTCAACGCAGGAGAAAGGGTATTCCATTTCGGAGAAAAAACGCACCATTTGGGCGAAGCACTCCTGTTGGTAAACCAGATCCTGTCGTTCCCCCGATAGATTTCTTCTTCGTGGGGATCGGCCCAGACAACCTTGAAAGATCTTTTCGGGACCGAGGGCGAGGCCACGTACAGTGAAAATGATCTCCCTGACAGCATGGCCTTGTAAAAAATACGCTGCAGCCAGGCAGCCGCGTATTTCCCCTCACGCTTTACCGTCTCCCTGGACGGAGGGCCGTAGAGCACCGGATACAGGCTGAGGGAGACACCCCCGAACAGCACACCGCAAATGAGAAGTACCGCAAGGAGTTCCACAAGGGTAACCCCTGACCGACGGCAAAGGGGAAACCTCAGGGAGGTTCCCCCTTTTTTGGCTGTACAATTCACTGTCCCGATGAAATCGAGTCGTACCCGAGCCGGAAAACCTTCATGTTGGCATCCTCGAACTTCGACGGAGACAGTTCTTTTACTGCCCGGGAGACTTCTTCGAACGTCAGGCCGCTGATGTTTGCACCGCACATGGCCCCCATAAGGAGTACGTTGAGAAAGAGAAAATTGCCGCCCATGTGTTTTTTGAGCAGCTCGTATCCCGCAAGTGAATAGACGCGAATGGACCTGTCCTTCAGGAAAGCTGTGAGGCTGGAGTTTTTCATATCATCCTCTGAATGAACGTTGACCACCATGCTTCCGTTTTTTTTCAGAAAGTGGAGGTTTCTGATCCCTTCGTTCTGGTCGAATGCGAGGAGTATATCGGCATCTCCCGCCATGACCAGGGGACTGCGGTAATTTCCCACCTTGAAATGGCTGATCACCGATCCGCCGCGCTGGGCCATGCCGTGAACTTCGCTGCCCATGACCTGCTCTCCCCGTTCAACGGCGATTTTCCCAAGAATCCTGCTGGTGAAGAGGATACCCTGTCCGCCGATACCAACGATGACGTACTGCATCTTATTCCCCCTCCTCGGAAACTTCCACGATGGCCCCGTGGGGACAAACGGACAGGCAGACGCCGCAGGAAACGCAAAAACGTTCGTCAATATATGCCTTACCGCTTTCCTCGTTGAAAACAAGTCCGGGGCAGTTGAAGAAATTTATGCAGAACTTGCAGCCGATGCACTTCTCCGGATCGACCCGTACAGGGATCACAGGCTGCTGAAGCCTCAGGAGCATGCATGGATGTCTGAAAATGACTACGGCAGGTTCTTTCTTTTCTTTCGCGCTTTCCCACGCCTCTTTTATGGCTTCCTTTCCGGCAGCCACGTCATAGGCCGCTACGGTCCTGACGTGAGAAACCCCGCATCCCCGGCAGACCCCTTCTATGTCCACTTTTCGCCCCTCGTCGCCCTTCCGCAGCTTCTCCCCTACTCCCGGGTTGGCCTGGCCGCCGGTCATCGCGGTTGTACTGTTGTCGAGGATTGCAAGAACAAAGGGGTGCCTGTTGTACACCGCGCTGACAAGCCCTGGAATTCCCATGTGGAAAAACGTTGAATCACCGATAGTGCTCACAACGGGCCGGTCGATCCCGGCAACCTTGTGGGCAAGGGTGAGGCCTGATCCCATCGTTACCGAGCCCCCCATATCGATGATGGCATCCACTGCCTTCTGGTTGACTCCGAGGGAATAGCATCCTATATCCGAAGGATTCACCGCGTTGGGCAGTGCCTGGCGGATCGAGAAGAAACTTGCCCTGTGTGGACAACCCGGGCAGAGCATGGGTTTTCTGGGGGTGATCCCGAGTTCTTCGAGTGTATCCTTGAGCATGCTGTCTGCTCCTGACGGACTTTCGATCCCCAGTATGTCAGCCAGGATACCGGCAACAACTTCCGGAAGAAGCTCTCCGGCACCGGGGACAACTCCGTTCCATCGTCCCATTATTTTTGTCCTGTCGGGGATCTGCATTTCCATAACGGGATATGTTTCTTCGAGGAAAAGGACCCTGGGATGTTTTTCGATGAAATCAGTGACCATTTTTACAGGGAGAGGATGGGGAGTACCGATCTTGAGTACGGCAACATCCTCTCTCCCCAGGCTCTTGAGGATATCGGAGACTATGGAGAATGAAACGCCCGAGGCAACGATGCCGAGAACGCTCTCTTTTTTTGCGGGAACTTCGTAGTTGTATTTTCTGAACTCAGTTTCAAAAGCTGCACGGATCTCTTCAAGCTTCGCGTTAAGTTTCGGGTGGTTGACCCTGACTTTTGCAGGAAGGCAGACCCACCGCGATGGATCCTTTTCAAACTTCACCTCGCCTTTGAAAGGCAGTATCTCACCGAGTTCCACGTCCTGACGGCAGTGGTCCACCCGTACGCTCGGACGGAGCATTGCGGTCACGTGAAAGCGTTCCGAGAGGTCAAAGGCGTCGAATACCATCTCCTTCGCCTCGGACGCTGACGACGGGTCAAAACAGGGAATCTTTGCGAACATTGCAAAATGCCTGCTGTCCTGCTCCGTCTGGGAACTGTGAGGCCCCGGGTCATCCGCCACCACAAGGAGAAATCCTCCCTTGAGGTCGTACAGGGCAGAACTCATGAAAGGGTCCGCGGCAACGTTGAGACCAACCTGTTTCATTACGGCACATGAACGGGAGCCGGTGAACGATGCTGCTGCCGCCATTTCAAAGGCAACTTTTTCGTTCACTCCCCATTCTACCGCCATGGGAGACCCCATCTCGTCAGCAAATTTTGCAACTGCCGGCAAAATTTCCGACGATGGTGTTCCGGGATAGGCGCACGCTACGAGGCATCCGGCCTCAACTATTCCCCTTGCAATGGCTTCATTTCCAAGCAGTATGGCTTTAGTGCTCACTGTACACAACACCTCCGTCATTCCCCGAGCGTCTCTATCCATCGACGCAGCGGATTATCTCCTCGCAGGATCTTTCCTTTCCTGTCAACGAATGCATGCCTGGTCCAGCCCGATGCGATAGGTTTGCGGTCAGGTTCACGTTCTATGCGACATTCAAATACCACGCTGCTGGATTTCATTTCACCAATTTTTGTGTAAACAGTTATCTGATCTTCATATCTGGCAGGGTGCCTGTAACGGCAATGAGATTCCACCACCGGAAGAAAGACACCCTCTGCCTCCCAGTCGGCGTAGGATTTGCCGAAGGCACGGCAGAACTCTGTTCTGCCCACTTCGAACCAGTACAGATAATTCGCGTAATAGACTACGCCCATCTGGTCTGTATCTCCGTAGCGGACTCTCAACGTGAACGGAATTTCGGAGGACACCGGAACACCTCCCAGGGAAGAGAAAAGATGCCTCCTGCAGAAAGAGCAGCATTAAAAAATATAGAGTTCAGGAGGCTAATACAATCTTTTCTGTAATTATATACCATATCTCATCTAGAAGGAATAAATTTATTCATCGGCTGCTCAGGGGCATTCATTCATGTGAGCGGCCATCATGCAGTCAGATCGGACGACCGTGTATCCTTCGGTTTCGAGAACACCCGCGAGGGAATCATTCTCAGCTCCCGGCTGAAACCATACAACCGGTTTGTAGGAAAGTTTTTTCAGATCTTCAGCAATTGCATCCTGCATTTTTGCCGAGAGAAAAAGTGCGGCAACATCCACCTTCTCCTCAAGAGAAGACAGGCGAGCGACACAACCCCTTCCCAAAATCTCTTCTCCCTCGTATCCGGGGTTCACCGGGAAAAGAACAAAGCCTGCACCCGCCAGATAGTTCATTACCCGAAAAACAGGGCGGTCCGCTTTTGGAGACGCCCCTATAACAGCTACCCTTGAGGGAGTGCAGACATATTTTTTCATAATCTCTTCTTTTTCCACGCTCGATCACCTCGCTGAAAAATTCTTATCACTGCCGCTCCGGTTATTATACTCCAGCAAATAACAGTTCGCATCCATGGAAAGGTGTGCGGGCTGCAGGGAACATGTACTTCATCAAAAAACGGGTATCCGGAGAAAAAAGCATTTGTCCACAGGAGACAGGGAGATGGGTCTGCAAGCTGCCGTTTTCGTCAAAACATCTTCTAATCGGTTGGCAAGGAGGAAAAATGCGTGTATAATCCTTTCGTTCCGGAGGG
>JAAYJB010000205.1 GCA_012523155.1 Synergistaceae bacterium
ACCTGAACATACCCGTAGCGTGCATCATCTGCACCTCAGTGGTTTCTCCGGGGCGGACATGAAAAGGTGCCGCTGTAGTTTGTTCGGGATCGAATCTGGCAGCCCAGTTTCCCCTGAAATAAATGGCGTTGGTGAGCACCAGGCGGGTAAGTTCATTTAAAATGTCTGGTTTCAGGAGCTCACGTACTTTTCCTGAAGTCTTTGCCGCAGCCCATTCGTTTATGGCTCTCCGCGCTTCTTCTTTCTTTTCCTTAAAGTTTACTGTCCTGAACCCGCCTCCGTAATACGTGTCGATCAACCCGATATAGTCCTGCAGAAAGGGATAGTCTTCCTGCCCCCACAAGGCATTCGCGATCTCGAGCCTGCAGTCTCCCTTCTTTTGTTCCAGTACGGCTGCAAGAGCTTCAAAGCCGCCGTGAAGCTCTTCATTTCCCCCCTGGAAATGCATCACGGACGCTATCTGCTCCGCGGTCCGTCCTCCTGCTCCGGCATATGTCATCGCAAGGGCAACGGATATGCTGTGAGGGGAAAAGAAGATGTTCTCATCCGGTTTTGATGCAGCGATCCTGCTGAACAGGTCTGCGGAGAAAGCTGAATTTCCCCTGACGACCGAAGAGATATCGGCCGCAAAAACACCTCCTGCACCGGCAATGATCCCTGCAAAGACAAGGATCCCCCATACCGCCTTTTTCTTCATCCTGCGTTCCCTCCTGTCCGTATTTGCCGGAATGATCCCAATAAATCCCGATAAACGGAGAATAGCACGATTACCATGCGGCTTACTCGGCAAAACGGCTGAATCATTTCAAAACCGGAATTCCGCCTGTCATGGACAGTTATTGACAGTCGATGCAATTATCGGTAAAGTATATTTATCAAAAAATTTGGAGTTGCAGCTTTCCACCTGTTTTAAAAAATTACCTGGGGAGGAAGTGATCAAAAGCAGGCTCAACTTGGCGAAGAGCGTGAAAAAAAGGAGAGTTCATCAGGATCGTGAGCCAGGAGGACAGAAAAATGAATAATTCATGGGGAAAACGGCGCACCTGTTCTGCTTCGGGGAAACAAATAACGGCAGCGATGTGCTTTTTGTTCGTTTTTTTTCTTTTCAGCCAGCCGGCGATCCGCCCGGCATTCGGATCCCAGAACCTTGTCAGGATAAGCACCGCCGCCGAGATCAGCGATTATCTCGGCCGGTATAAAGCGCTGACGCCGGAACAGCAAAAACGGGTGAGAGACCGTATGGATGCATCCCAGCTCGCCTACCTCGACAGGTTGCTTGCCTCTTCCGGCCAGGGAAGCGGAGGTACGCCCAGCGCAACGGTAACAGCAGGGTCACCTGCGACACTCACGTACACGGTCACCGCCAGGAACCTGTCCGGAGTCGCAGTCGCAAACCCGGTGATCAGGGACAACGGGGTGGTCCTTGACAACAGCAGGGCCGTGAAAACAGGGGGAAACACCGACAACACCCTCGAGGTGGGGGAAACATGGACCTGGACGTACACCCGAACTGAGACCGGCAGCATGGGGCAGGAAATCAGGAACACGGTCACCATAGAAGGGCCAGACGACCAGAACCGGGATACGAACCCCGGAAACAACATTGACGGAACGGTCGTACAGGTGGTTCCTCCTCCGGGAAACTACGACCTCTCGGTAACAAAGACTGTTTCGGCGTCCCAGCAGTCCGGCCCTCCGGGCATGCCTGACGAAGCGAACACCCAGACCAGGCCTCCGCAGGTCGTCAACGAATGCAACAAATGGTTCAAAGCGAACAGCGGCGGATACCTTGGAACAAAGGATCCCTGGGACATCAGCACGATCCCCCAGGGAACGAGCTTCGACATCAAGTTCAACGCATTCAGTGTCCCTGACAGGTATGTCGTCCAGTACCCTGTGGGAAACACCGTCTATGACAGCGGATGGCGAGGTGTTCAGTCTTACGTTACTAAAAACCCCCAATTGTATCCCGGCGGACTTTCCGGACCCGGTGCGGGACAGAAAGACGGGGTCTTCGTCAAGGGGGCATCCAACACTGTTATGGTCATAGTGTACGGCCCTGAAAAAGGCACTGCATGGGGATATGAGATCAGGGCGAACTGTCCGTAGAACCATATCGCCCCTGATCTGCAGCAACGAAGCCGGCACATTGATGTGACGGCTTCGTTGCTTTTCTCCGGGAATGAGATTAATGACCGGAAGTTCCTGTCTTCAGTATCCGGGCAGCGTTGAGCGTGGCGAGCACCGCTACTCCCACGTCTGCGAACACAGCTTCCCACATTGTTGCCATTCCGAAGGCGCCAAGAGCCAGCACAAGTCCCTTGACTCCCAGGGCAAAAGCGATGTTCTGCCAGACGATGGAGCGGGTCCTCCTTGCGATCTCGATCCCGTCGGCCACACCAAGCGGATCGTCGCTCAGGATAACCCCGTCAGCAGCCTCTATTGCGACATCAGCACCCAGGCCTCCCATGGCAAGCCCCACATCTGCAGCGGCAAGCAAGGGGGCATCGTTCATACCGTCCCCTATGAAAAGAGTCACCCCTCCGGCATTTGCACGGATCTTTTGGAAATGGTCGAGCTTCTCCGACGGCATCAGCCCCCCCTCCCAGATGTCGAGCCCAAGGATCTCCGCCGCCTGTGCGGCGTTCTCAGGCCTGTCGCCCGACAGCATACCTATGGTCGATACCCCGAGTCCGCGAAGCCTCCGGACAGTCTGGGAGGACCCATGGCGGAGGGTATCCTCAACAAC
>JAAYJB010000206.1 GCA_012523155.1 Synergistaceae bacterium
TCGTCGCCCAGGTTGCCGAAACCGTAATAGCCGCATAGAGCCGCCCGGAACCTGCGGGTCACTCGGCCACCAGCCTCCCGTATTTCTCCCAGAGGGGGAGGATCAGAAAACGAAGGATCAGGATCCCAATCATACCCGCGAGAACACCGGTCCACAATCCGTTAAACTGCCTGAATAGAATAAAATATACAGGAGTATGGAAATGGCAGAAACTGTTCACAGCAGATGAGAAACCAAAGACCGTGGCCATCCGGAACACTTCCCTGTACCTGGGCCACAGGTCAGCCTTTCGGACAAAATACCACAAGAGGAGTGCCGGGTAGCCAAGAAATACCTCCTTGTTCCGGGGGCGTGCAACGAGGACCCGCTCCAGGAAGTCCCGAATCTTTACCTCAAATGCGGGAACGAACTGGACGTTGTCGCTCCTGAAAAGCACCAGTGCTGCACCGAGAAGCAGGATCCCCAGCAGGAAAAGCTCTCCCCAGAGCGGCGGCCTGCGGAATATTTCCGCCAGGGATTCGGGGTGTTCCCTGCGCCTTAGATCAGCCAGCAGAACGAGCAGAGGCGGTAAGAACAGCGTTGCCTTCACCCCCGAAAAGGAACGCAGCCTGAGCATGAAGGCCGGCTCACTGAAGAACGCCGCTATGGCGAGCCCGCCCGCGACGGCGAAGAGAAAGCTCCCCAGGAGCCCTGCCCAGGGACGACGCCAGCCGTCGAGGGCTATGAATGAAGCCTCGGCTGCCACGAATACGGCTGCCAGGGCACCCACGATCCGTGCGGCGGAAGGAATGAACCGAACGGCGACTGTCGATGCAAGGACAATGACGCCAAGGAGAACGATCCCGTTTCGTGATACGCCGGGAAACCTTCCACCGGCAACTTCGCCTGACGGAGAGAAAAATCGCTGAAGATACCTGAGCAGAGAGTAGACGAAGGCGAGAGACAGTGCGAGGGCTCCGATGATTCCCGTCCTCCACGGCGAAAAAGGCTCAGGCCATTCTACCCGGATCCCGTGCGCCGCAAGCCCGGAGGAAAGATCTCCCACTTCTTCAAGAAAAGTGCCGTAGGGGTCGGCTGATGATTCCATGGCCGACGGGCGGAAGACAAGAAGGCGAACGGAACGCTCCTTCACGGCCCGCAGCATTCGTTCTTTCAGCGCAGGCCTGGAAATATTCCTGCTCAGCATCTCCTCGTGGGTGACGCTGTGGAGCGGCAGAAGGGAGGGATAGGCAAGCCAGTTCAGCTGAGGCGCTCCGAGCTGCCGGGAAAATTCCACAACAGCTACAGATTTTCCCCCTTTTTTCACAGCTCCGGCGAGAGGCCTCAAATCAGGGAATCCAAGGGCAGTCTCTCCGGAAGGGGCAATGGTACGAATGGACGAAAAATCATCAAAAAGCCGGACCAGGGCTTCGATCGACTGGGCAGTATCTCCCGGAAGCGCGGGCGCTGCCCGATAGAATACCGGAATATTCATTTTTTCCGCCAGCATAAGCCCGTCAAAGTCAGGAAGCACACCGGTAAGGAGTAGTTCTTCCAGTGTCCGCGGAAGGACAACGGCCGTTCCTCCTCCGGACGGGGCGGATCTCATGCCGGGGAACCGGATGGACAGGTAGACAAGAGCCTGCTTCGTCGGGCTGAAAGACCCCGGAAAATAGAGTGCGGCAGCGGACATGGGAGCGGACATGGCTTTTTTCGCCCCCTCAGGAAGACCTGAAGCAGGGCCGTAGTATACCGGAACAACGCCGAGGGACAACTGGGTCCCGGTGAGCTCCGACACCATCAGCCCTGCCGCTCCCCTTTCGGAGAGATCCGACCAGATATCCGGGGCCGTTTTTCCGCCCGCCGATGCGAGGGAAGCCACGTCCCGGAAATCGATCACGATCCCTGCGTTCCGCGACGTTTTTTCGGCCTGCAGACGGGGAAGAAGAGCAGTTCCGGAGAATAGAAACAGGAGCAGCACAACAGCAATCCCAAGATTGGATCCTGCTGTTGAAGGAAATACCTTTTTTTTCATCGTTTCAACCTCCATTGATCGGAAAGAGAAAATCCCAGGGATCCAAACATTCGGCTGAGCCTGTACAGGGGCAGCCCGACAACGTTGAAGTAATCTCCCCTGATCCCCTCAACAAGAAGGGCGCCGAGCCCCTGTATCGCATACGCCCCCGCCTTGTCGTCACACTCCCCGCTTTCGGCATAGGCCCGTATTTCATCCTCGCCGAGCGTGCGGAATGAAACATCGGTTGCCTCAACACCTGTCTCCCTGCCGTAAGGGGAAATAACGGCAATTCCCGTAAATACGGTATGGGTCTTTCCGCTCAGTAGGGAGAGCATTCGGGAGGCATCCCCTCGGGATGAAGGTTTTCCCAGTATTTTACCCTCCAGTGATACAACCGTGTCAGCTGCCACGATCCATTCATCGGGATGACCGGATGCAGCTGCTTCCGCTTTCGCCCCGGCAAGGCGCACGACAGCCTTCTCCGGATCCTCCCCGTCAAGGAACACTTCCTCCACCGTGGGGATCCTTACCGTGAACTGCCAGCCCAGGGACGCCAGCAGTTCCCTTCTTCTCGGGCTGCCGGAGGCGAGAACCAGGTTTACCGGGCAGCCCATATTCCCGCGATCCCCCCTGCTATCGTGCCGGGATTGCACCTGAGGAAGAGGCGAAAGCCGAACTCGGCAAATCCAAGATTCACTTCGGGAATGTTGAACCCGGCGGACAGGATATCACGAAAAAAGGGCTCAGTGGACGGAAAACGCTGAAGGTAAACCCCCAGCAGAGTTCCCGTAACGAGAGAGACAATTATGATCCACCATTTTGTTGTCTGCGATGAAGACGCCATCTCTTTACCTCCAAAGTGCCAACAGGATCGAAACAGTTCCGAGAACCGCACAGTAGCATGCAAATGGACGCCATTTCCCTCTCGCTACCAGCCGGCGCAGGATCACAAGTGCCGCCAGGCCCGAGAAAAAGGCCGCGGCGATCCCTGCCCCCCAGCCCGAGGGAAGTGTCGACTGCCAGTCAGGGACCGCCAACAGGTCCTTCATTTCCAGGAGCGCCGCACCGAATATGGCGGGAAGGGAAAGCAGAAAAGAAAAACGAAACGCTGAATCCGCGGAAAACCCAGTCCTCATGCCTGCAACAATGGTCGATCCGGAACGGGAAATGCCCGGAAGAACGGCGATACCCTGGACGAGCCCGACCAGGACTCCCCGGGGCACGGTCACCGGCCGTCCGGAGCGGTTCCCGGAAATCCCTGATCCATACCAGAGCACAGCGGCGGTTATGAGAAGCCCGCAGCCAACCGCACCTGGGAGCTGCATGGCGCGCTCCACGAGAGGTTTCAGCGGGAGCCCCACTGCTGCCGTTACTCCGGTTCCGGCAAGAACAGCCCATCCCAGCATCCATCCTTCTGAATCCCTTCGGTCCGCCGAAAAAAAGCCGCTTCCCCATTCACGAAGAAGGGAAACGATATCTCTTCCAAAATACAGAAAGGTCGCCAGCATGGTTGCGAAGTGCAGCATCAGGTCATACGACAGGGCAGCCTCTTCAATGCCGAACACTTGCTGCACCAGGGCGAGATGTCCGGAACTGCTGACGGGGAGAAACTCTGTCAGTCCCTGGACGAGGCCCAGAACAAGAGATGGAAGGGCATCGATCATTTTTTTCTTCTTCCCCGGCCTGAAGAGGCCGCAGCGGATACAGGCGGATGATATGTACCGTCAAGAACTGTGATAAGCGGGCAGATGACGGGTTTTCCCCTTCCGAACCTGCGGAGGGAGTCCCGCATCCTCCCCCTTACCCGGGTTTCCAGAAGCCCAACATCCTCGGCGGCCCTTCTGCCAAGCTGACCGACCGTTTTTTCCACTGCCAGCGTCAGCTCTTCCCCAAGGCTCGCTGCATCCTCAAGGTGGAGGAATCCCCTGCTTTGGAACCTGGGTGCAGAGGCAAGGGTCCCATCAGGGGAAAGTACGATGGAAGCGATGATCGTCCCTTCCTCGGAGAGCTCGCGCCGCTCTTTGAGGACGCTTCCCTGCATCTCGCCGAGTGCGATCCCGTCGACCATGATCCCCCCGGCCTGCACATGCTCCCTGACGGAGGCCTTTTCACTCTCGATGGAGAGAACATCTCCGTTGACCATGACAAAGGCGTTTTTCTGGGCGACCCCCATCTCCCTTGCAAGCTGAGCGTGGCGCACCAGGTGGCGGTATTCCCCGTGGACAGGGACAAAAAATTTCGGCCGCACCATGTTCAGCATGATACACAGTTCATCCCGGGCCGCATGTCCGGAGACGTGGATCGCCTGCTCCTTTTCATAGACGACCTCGCACCCGCAGGAAAAAAGCCGGTTGATGGTGTTGCTCACCATTTTTTCATTGCCCGGGACAGGAGTGGCGAATATGGCGACTACGTCCTTCTCCGTCAGGGTGATCACACGGTGTTCACCCCTGCTCATGAGGACGAGCCCGGAAAAGGGTTCTCCCTGGCTGCCCGTTGTCATCACCACGAGGGACCCTGCAGGGACCCTTGAGATCTCCTCGATATCGACGATCGTCTTGTCGTCAGCATGGAGGTAGCCGAGTTCCCTGGCAAGCTCCACGTTTTTGACCATGCTTCTCCCCACGAAGGCAACCTTCCTGTTGAAGCGGGCAGCAGCGTCCACGACCTGCTGTACCCGGTGCAGGTTGCTTGCGAAGGCCGATATGACGATCCTTCTCGTCCGGTGCTGCCTGAAGAGCCTGTCGATAGTTCCCGAAAGGGTGTGCTCTGACTGGGTGAAGCCCGACCGCTCCACGTTGGTGGAATCCGACAGGAGCAGCAGGACACCTTTCTTTCCCTCCTCGGAAAACGCGGCATAATCGGTGAGCCTGCCGTCGATGGGCGTGGGGTCAAGTTTGAAGTCCCCGGTGTGCACCACTGTCCCCACAGGAGTCTCTATTGCGAGCCCCACGCCGTCCGGCACCGAATGGCAAACGGCGATGAACTTGACGGTAAACGGGCCCATTTCCACTTTCTCTCCGGCCTTTATCTCCCTGTAATCCGGGACGAGGGCGGGAGCCCACTCTGACAGCTTGTTCCCCACCATACCCAGCGTAAGTTTCGTTCCGTAGAGAGGGGCCGGGATCTTCGGAAGCACGAAAGGAAGGGCTCCGATATGGTCCTCGTGCCCGTGGGTAATGATAATACCGACGATTTTCTCTTTTCTCTCTTCCAGGTAGGCAATATCAGGAATGACGAAATCTATGCCGAACATCTCGTCATCAGGGAACATCAGCCCGCAATCCACCACAAGGATCGAATCGCCGTACTCAAGAGCGTACATGTTCTTCCCGACTTCTCCGAGACCTCCCAGCGGAATATACCGGAGTTTTCCCTCCTGTTTTTTCGGGAGCGTCTTTTTCTTCCGGCTCCTGTTTTCACGCACCATCTGTACACCTTGCCTTTCTCTATTTCTCCGTCGGCCTCGTAATTTTTATCATCCAGTATTGCCGAACAGAACATTCTTTGTTAGAATTCCATATCAAACGTAATAAGACCCTAGCCTCGCTCAGAGGACGTTACCGGGAGGTAGAAAGTTTGAGCAATCATAACAGCGACAGCCCTTCCACCATGACCCAGAAGGGGTACGACAAACTCATGGCGGAGCTCGTAGAGCTCCGAAGCACGGGACGAGCGGAAATTTCCCGACAACTCGAGGAAGCGAGATCCTTCGGAGATCTCAGTGAAAACGCTGAATACGCGGCAGCGAAGGAAGAACAGGCAAAACTCGAGACGCGCATCTCATATCTTGAATTCCAGCTCAGCAAGGCAAAGATCCTCGATTCCTCCACCATCGACAACAGCAGTGTTACCCTCGGAACCACGGTCACCATCCAGGACATCAGCAATAAGAACGAATTCTCATACACCATCGTGGGATCCGAAGAATCCGACCCCAGGGCGAGTAAAATATCCTCCGCAAGTCCGGTGGGGCAGGCGCTGTTGCACAAAAGGGTCGGGGACGAAGTACACGTCAA
>JAAYJB010000207.1 GCA_012523155.1 Synergistaceae bacterium
CCGAAGTTAAGCCCGAGCCCTGCAAGGACGGGTATTATGAGCGAGAGCACAAGGAAGGAGTTTCTGAACACCCGGCTCGAAAGCTCGGAGAAGAAGTAGCCGACAGATACTCCGCTTGACACCATAAAACCGAAAAGAGTGAACGCGATAAAGATTATGGTTACGATATTCTCGAGAAGCCAGGAGCCTATGCCCTGTGAGTTATTGTGGATATCTTCCATCACTGTACACCTCTTTTGACCTGAGTCAGAGCGTAAAGTATTATGCCGTTCTGAATTATCATTCGCATTATCTCCGACAGGTCGGTTCCGACAAAGACTTCGTTCGCCACTGGAAGCGCCGTGGTGAGAAGCCCCTGGAACAGGACCACGCCCACAATAACGTGGGATACCTTTGCGCGGGAGGCAGTTGCTCCCCCGATGAGGACAGCGGCAACTGCAGGGAATGCCATCATCAGCGGTGCAGTATAAAGCTGGGCATACCCGTAGCTCTGGGAATAGACAATTATTCCTATTGCACCCAGAATAGTTGAAATGACGTTTGCAAAGACCCTGTTTCTGTCTATGTCAAGGCCTGCAGCCTGGGCGAATTTCGGGTTGATGCCTCCTGCGGAAATCGCTATTCCCGACTTCGAACGGAAGAAAAGCCAAACAAGAGTTGAAAAGAATCCGAAGGTGAGAAGAAGCCCTGTGGGAATAATTACTTTGCCGATCCTGAACTGCAGGAAGTTGTTGAGTATCTGGGCTGCCCCGACGGCATCGAGCTGGATCGTTTCCCTGAGCCCTGTGCCTATAAACCAGCCCATTTTAGGGTTTTTGAAGGGTATCATCAGCCAAGCAAGGCACATTAGCGCTACAATGGAAAATCCTGTGTAGGTGGCGATAGTCATTTCCGATCCTTTGACAGCATTCATGAGTTTTCCGTAAATAAAACCCGCAAAGGCAGCCAATGGGATCGCTATTGCAAAAGACACCAGGAGCCAGGCCATCCCCGTCATGTCCATCTCGATGGAACATACCAGTCCGAAAAGCCCGCAGACGATACCTATCGGCAGGGCGAAATTCGGCCCTGTACCAGACTGTATTGCGGGGACCATGGCCAGGACAAGGATACCGTTCATCCCTGCCCTTTTTATGGTATCACTTACAAGCGTGGACATGGATATACCGACGAAGTGCCCTACAACCAGTGTAAAAAACCAGAACGCAGCAATTATGGCAGTCGGAAGACCGATATTGCCGAACAGGCTCCTGGAATTCTGCAGCAGATTATTGCCGTTCCCGTTTATCTCAGACATTTGGAGCTCTCCCCTCCAATGGATCTTCCGCTTTTTTTATCCTGCTTCCGGACATCATGAGGCCAAATTCCGCATCGGAGGCATCCGGAGGCAATACTCCCTCAACCCTGCCCTCGCAAATGATGACGATCCTGTCGCAGATACTCCGAAGCTCCGCGAGTTCGGAGGAAGTCATGACGATCGTCATACCCTGCTCTTCGTTAAGCTTGAGAAGCAGGTCGAGTATGAGTTTTTTTGCTCCTATGTCAATTCCTCTCGTCGGCTCAGAAACAAAAAGGAACAAGGGGTCCTGGGTCAGCGCGCGGGCAACGCATACTTTCTGCTGATTCCCGCCGCTCAGATTACCTGCGTGCTGGAGAGGGGATTCGCACCGGATATCAAGATCTTTTATCATCTTCAGGGCGTGCTTCCTCAGCCCGGTGTCGTCCTGGAAACGGAATGGTCCTTTGTTCTTCAGGAACATGTTTCCTACCTGCATTGCAGTAAATGCTATGTTGAGCTCTATGGATTCGTTGAGCAGAAGCCCGACGCCCTTCCTGTCCTCGCTGACAAAACCTATGCCCGAGGCAATAGCGGAGTGGGGGTCGTTCAGCTTCATGGGTTTGCCGTTGAATGTGATATCGCCCCGTGACGGATAGGTTCCCATAATGCCGTTCGCTATACCCAGCTTTCCCTGTCCGGCCAATCCTCCAATGCCCACTATTTCACCCTTCCGGACTTCGATATCTATACCCTTCACCATTTCGCCGGGCATGGCGACATGCAGGTCTTTTACGTTCAGGAATACCTGGTCGGATATTTTTCGCTTCTCCGACTGGACCCTCTCGATCGCCACCTTTCTTCCGACCATAAGGGAGGCTATCTCAACAGCGTCCGTATCCCCGATGTTCTTGGTGACCACAAGCTCCCCGTCACGCAATATGGTGACCCTGTCAGCAACATTGACGATCTCGTCAAGCCTGTGGCTTATAAAAATAATACCGATACCCCTATCGGCAAGTCTTCTGACTGCTGCAAGAAGGTTTTTGGCCTCGGACTCGGTGAGCACTGCAGTTGGTTCATCAAAAACAAGAATTTTTATGCCTGTTTTGTCTATCTCACGCGCAATCTCAACAAACTGCATGTGTCCCACGGGGAGCCCCGCGACCATAGTAAACTCGTCAATACCGATGTCGAGTTTGTCCAGAGCCTTTCGGGCATCGTTATTCATTTTGACCATATCAAGAGTTTCAAGCCTTTTTCCGAATACTCCGGAGACGATATTTGGATAGGTTATTTCCCTGTTTATTTTGATGTTTTCCGTAATTGTATAGCCCGGAATAAGCATGAACTCCTGGTGAACCATTCCGATACCGGCATACATAGCCTCGTGGGGAGATTTGAAGTTTATGACCTTTCCATCTATCAGGACATCGCCCTCATACCCACCGGTGCTTGTTATCACGGGCATCCCGAACAGGATATTCATCAATGTCGATTTTCCGGCGCCGTTCTCTCCGATAAGAGCGTGTATCTCTCCCCTTTTTACATCAAAATTAATGTCCGTCAAAACGCGGTTTCCATAGTAGTTCTTCGAAACATTTTTAAACTGGAGAAGACTCTCGCTCAACGTATTCCCCCCTGCATCATAAAAAGGTATGAAAAAAGCCGCAAAAAAGAGGGAACGAATGGAATCGGCACCTGCGCTTCAGCCTTTGACGCATAATAAACGCTTCATGCGCTGAAAGCCTCCGCTTTAGTGATGGATCCATCCGTCCCCGGGCACTGCTGGTATTGCAGCTTCTTACTTGTACAAACGCGGTTTAGTAGGTCAGGAAGTCCATAAGGATGAACAGGAAATTCTCGTATTTCGTTCCTGCTTCATCGACGTATGGATTCGTATTAACCGCTACCTTTGCGTAGTCTGCCATGCACTGCTCCAGGACCGTGATGTCGAGCTTGTCAAAGGGAACTTCGCCTGCAATGACCTTGAAGGCATATTCCGTACCCGCAACAGTTCCCATCATTGAAACCGGTACAGGCCAGGTGGAAAGTCTACCTGTCATCCCCTTCTCTTTCAGTATCCTTCGAGTCTCGTCGATGACATGCTTAATGTTGTCCTTCTTGGAAAGGTCGGACTCGATGCCGAGAGCCGTCGGGAATCCGTGGTAGGGAGACGGGCAGCAGGGCTGGGGATATATCGCGCCTGTATCAACGACTGCCTTGATAAGGGGAATCTGCATGGCGCAGTTCGTTGAGAAGAACGCAGTGTCTTTGCCGTATTTCTCCACCATCTTGGGCACGTCCTCAAGGATGAACTGCTGGGCGCCCGGAAGTCCGGAGTCGCCGGTGGGGTCGGGAGCCGTCGCATCAACAAACTGGAGTTCCAGCTCCGCACACTTCTTCTTCATGATCTCCCTGCGGGAGGAAAGAAGCACCTGCGACATGTGCCGGGGAAATGAATAGTGGACAAAGACCTTCGCACCGAGCTTCTTGGCCTGAACAGGAATTTCGTTGCCCATGGCGAGTTCGTCGGGCATGGTGATGAGCTGCGCGCGCGCGGCTACATCGGGGGGATTCTCCTGCGGAGTGCAGTAGACGATGAAGACATCGTCCCGGGTCTCAAGGAGTTTGTCGACCGCAGCGTTTGTTCCCGGAACCGCCTGGTTGATTATCAGGGCTTTGACGTCCGGATCGTACGCAAGCTTGGCAACAACACTTACCATCTGCTCCTGCTCTGCCATAAAATTGTCCGGCCACGTGACGTGGACGATCCGATCGCCATACTTGGCGACCATTTCCTGGGCGGAACGATACTCCTCTTCGTTCTGGGAAACAGTATTTGTCACTATTGCAACTTTACCGGGGCCAGCAAAAACCGGTGCTGCGAGGGTGACCAGCATGACACATACCAGCAGAAAACCTAACACTTTTTTCATTCATTTCCCTCCCTTTCAATTCTTTTTTACGGTGATGCAACAGATAAAAAAACCGTATATGCAATAATATTCCCGACTGTTTTTTTAGTCAATACTACAGGAACAACAAAAAAAACACTCTCTTACGACTATATTTATCATTCATTGCCAACCATAGG
>JAAYJB010000208.1 GCA_012523155.1 Synergistaceae bacterium
GGCAGAATGACATTAAGGCTTCACTGATGAAGTCAAGATGCTCCTGCGGTTCTTTTTCCCCGACTCCGGAAGGAATATAAACAGTGAATAGAGCATGGGACGTCCGGTCCGTGACTTTCGTCCGTTCGTCGGGACCATATATAATGCTTGAGATAATGCCCCTGCTGTCTCTCATGAACATATCCCCCGTCTTGACTTTTCGTGCGGTTCCGCCCATTGCGCAATATTCCTCGTCCCCATCGGCGGAGTCAAGGATAACGGGAATGGACGTCGCTTCCATATCATGGACCGCAGTCAGAAGAAAGGTTTTCATCTCCGCGAGAAACATGGCGCGGACCATCGGAGGTGTTTCGGGAAAGGGTTTTCTCTCCAGTACAAGAGACTGGAACTGAAGAAGGACATGGTACGTTTTGCGAAAGGTCTTATAGTACTTTTCGTAGGCCTGAAATGTGGGATGAGACCTGATATCGTCCCGTGATTTCGATGAATTTTTATCGATTATGGCTGCCAGTTCCTGTTCCTGGAAAAGCCTCAGATTCCCCGGGTTTCCCGCCCCGGGAGGGATGAATGCCTCAAGGAAAGCCCCGCCGGCTCCTTTATGAGTTTTCTCCCACCCGTCCGATACGAGGAATATTTTCTGCATTTCAGCGCTCTCCTTTCCGTCTTTTTCTGCCGGACGAACTGGTACAAAAACAGCTAACCCAGCACCAGCAAACGCCGTGCGACCTCAAAGTAGATAAGAAGCCCCATGATGTCGACCACCGTTGTTATGAACGGTCCTGACATGACGGCCGGGTCGATGTTGAATCTTTTCGCAACGAAGGGAAGAAATGCTCCCACCAGGTTCCCCAGCATCACTACACCGGCTACGGATATAGCCACAGTAGCAGCGACGCCGTATCCCGTTCCCATGCTCCAGGCACGGAGGGAAGCCAGTACGGCGAGCGCTCCTCCGAGGAGAAGCCCGGACACGATTTCCTTTGTTATGACCTTATATACATCTTCCTTAGCGATCTCTCCCACGGTGAGACCCCGGATGACAAGTGTGGCGGCCTGGGTCCCGGTGTTCCCTCCTGTTCCGGTGAGCAGGGGGATAAAGAAAGCAAGGGCAACGACGCTCTCGAGGGCAAAGGAATAATGTGCGAGGATAAACGATGAAAAAAGCTGCGTTACGATACACACAAGAAGCCAGGTAAACCGTTTCCTCGTGAGCGTGAGGATAGCGGCGTCGAGATAGCTTTCATCTACCGGCGAAATACCGGCCATTCTCTCGAAGTCTTCAGTGGCCTCTTCCTGGACGATATCGAGGATATCGTCGAAAGTCAGGATGCCGACGAGACGGTGTTCCCTGTCCACAACAGGGATGGTCTGCAGGTCGTATTTCGACATGGTTGCCGCGGCTTCTTCCTGGTCAGTGTCAGTGGAGACGAAGACGGGAAGGTCATCCATGAGATCGGTGACAGCAGTTTCAGGAGATGCGAGGATGAGGTCCTCCAGGTGAACCGTTCCCTTGAGTTTTCGCTCGGGGCTTACCACGAAAGATGTATAAATGGTCTCCTTTTTTGCAGCCGTTGCGCGGATCCGGTCAAGGGCCTTCGCTGCAGTCATGCTCTCCTTGAGGTCGATGA
>JAAYJB010000209.1 GCA_012523155.1 Synergistaceae bacterium
CCCGATATCTCGAGGGAAGTCTCGGCGCGATGGCTGCGAAAGGTTTGGGAGAGGCCGGGGTGGAGGAGATCACGGTAATGATTTATTCTACCAACGTTCAAAACGCGGCAGGGCGTATGAACGCCATTCTTTCTTCGTGGCCCGGGCTGCGTTTCCGTCTCGCTGTGTCGGTGGAAAGGGAACTGCCGGCGACGGAAAGCTTTTACCGGAACGGGAAAAAACGGTTTCTCCAGGCCCTTGATTCCCTGCAGAGGGAACTTTCGTCTCCCGCCTTTGCGGGAGTGGTGATCCAGTCCTGGGAAAACTACAAGGAGATGTCCCAATGAAAGTCAGATTTTCATCACCGAAAAAACAGAATCCCGACGAAGATGGAGGGCTCCCTGTCCGCTACGGTCCGGGGAAGCGTGCCGTACCGAAGTGGAAATGGTACGCCCTCGTCCTCGTGATCTCGACACCCCTGCTGTTCCTGTTGTGGAGGGTGGGGGCGGCGCTCTTCTTCATCAACGCGCCGGGAGTGGTCTCACTGGAGAAGGTGAGCATCAACAGCCCTTTTCCGGCAGTAGTTGAAAGAATATACGCATCACCGGGAGCAAAGGCTGCCCAGGGAGAATTGCTCATGCGCCTCGAGGATCCGGCGGTCACTCAACGGATCTACGTCCTGAAGGCGGAGCTTGAAGCGCTGAAGGCAGGGACACCCGCTCCTTCAGGCAGCGCACCGGCAGGCGCCGCCATGGCCAAGGTCCGCATTGCGGAAGAAAACGTGCGGTACCAGAAGGGATACAGGGATTCCATCCAGTCCCTCTTCAATCAGGGCGCGGCCACCAGGGCGGAGGTCGACGCTGCCGAGGACAGGTACAGGCAGGCTCTCGCGGGCCTCGCCGAGGCAAAGACGTCTCTCCTTCTTCTTCAGTCCCCTGATTTCTCCAGGCAGGAGTCTATAGCCCGGAATAACAGCAGGATCGCCCAGATAGAGGCTGAGATGAAGGTGCTGGAAGAGAGGAAGGGGTTTTTCTCAGTGGTGAGCCCCCATGAAGGGCGGATCCTTGATGTTTTTACTTCAGAGGGGCAGTCGGTAGGGGGCGGCGCCCCTCTCGTCCTCCTGGGGAGACCCCAGTCGCTGACCATAATGGCTTACCTGCAGCCCCGGCACATCTCCTATACCGGGGAGGGCGAGAAAGTGACCGTCCGGTTTCCGGGAAGCATTTCTGTCGCCGGACGGGTATCCGCAGCTCCTGAGATAGCCGCGCGGATACCGGCTGAACTGGCCGGTGTCCTGGGAGAAGGAAAGCAGACACTGCTTGTGAGAGTTTCCCTCGACGAGGAACTCGCCGGCCATCTCCGGGTGGAAGGACTCCCTGTGTCCGTTCATTTGGGGTTCTCTCTCCTGAAAAGCCTGCAGATGCTCTCCGGGGATTCTTGAAAGAAGGGATGAACATGGACGGAAAAAAAAGAAAACTGCATCTTGCCTTCCTGGAATCCCCAGATGATCTTCCCGGCGCCCTGGCGGGCGATGAAGGAGGTCTTCCGGATGGCTTCATCATTACCAGGTGTGGAAATAATGACGACCGAAGCATGATCCTCAGGGAGATCCGGAAAGGGGACGGAGCTTCGCTCCTGCCGGTTTTCCTTGACGAATTCCTGTCCGATGAGGAACGGGAGGCATCTGACGGATCTGCCAGGACAAGGGAAGATATGGAAGCCGTCGCGGAGGATATTCTAAAACGTCTCCGGGACGTGGAAGAAACGTCGCTAAGGAAAAGCCTTGACCTCAGGCTCCTCGCATTCCTCTATTCACGGGAGGGGAAAAAATTGAGGCCTGTCCTTGATCCTCTTTCCAGGGGGCTCTATTCCTACCCCCTTATGGATCACCTGTCCGGAGGGATGCTGGAATCTTCAGGGTGGATCACCGAACTTCTGGAGAAGGGATATATACGGGAAGAGGCTCTCGTGGACCGGATCAGGAGCTGCCCCAAATGCGGGGGATCCCATCTGAACTACGTTGACGTCTGCCCATTCTGCAGGAGCATGGATATCCGCCAGGTCCCGTTCATCCACTGTTTTACCTGCGGAAGGGTCGGTCCCCAGGACGCTTTCGTCAAGGAGGGGGCGCTGCAGTGCCCCTACTGCGGAACACGACTCCGCCATATAGGGTCGGACTACGACAGGCCCATGGATAATTACATCTGCGGATCCTGCTCTCAGACCTTTGCCGAGCCGGAGGTTTCGTGCAGGTGCTTTCTCTGCGGCGCCTGGAGTTCCACCGAAAACCTGTCGGTACGTATTTACCGTGAATACAGCATCTCCGACAAGGGGATCCTGGCGGTACGGAGCGGCAGCACCGAGGATTTGTACTCGGTCCTCGACACGCTGAACTATATGAAACCGGAACCGTTCCGCCATCTTCTCAACTGGCAGCTCGACCTCTCCGAGAGACCTCCCGTTGAATCTTTCGGCCTCATGATCGTTTCTTTCTCCAATCTCGCCGAAGTCAGGGAGTCTGCAGGCCGGAAGAAAGTATCGGAGATGATGGATGGCCTCACGAAACGGCTGAGGGAGATCATTCGGAAGACCGACATCAGCACCAGGACGCCGGCGAACGATCTTCTCCTACTCCTGCCCAAGACGGGGGAAAAGGGATGCACCGTACTTGCGTCGAAAGTGAAGGAGCTGGAAAACGCCACCCGCCAGCCTGACGGCACGTACCTGGAACTATCGGTAAAGACGGCTGTTTTCCCCGGCGACAGGCAGAAGGGGGAGGATGCCGTCACACTGGTGGCAAGGTTGAAGGGCTGATTCTCCATGGAAGATTGGATCCTTTTTCTTTTCCGGAGCATACGGTCCTTCGCGGATGACCCGCTCACCTCGGAACTCTGGGTGGTGGTATTCCGGTTCGTTCCCTACATTCTTGCCCTGGAGCTCCCGTACTATATGTTTGTCTTCTCGGGGATCCTCAAGTATCTCCTGCGGAAGGTGCACTCCAGGCCTGAAATCCGGAACAGGCATCCCTCCGTGTCATGCATTATTACCTGCTACTCCGAGGGAAGGGACATCCAGAAGACTATACGAAGCCTGGCCCACCAGGTCTATCCCGGTATCATCGAGATCATTCCCGTCATTGACGG
>JAAYJB010000029.1 GCA_012523155.1 Synergistaceae bacterium
ACCTCTTAATCAAATCCAGTGTGGATCTTTTTCATTGAAAATCGGTTTCTTTGGAAAGACAGGTGTAAAAAAGCTCCCCGGGGGAACGGGGAGCTTCGTCTGTCACCTGGATGCGGTATCGTTTGAGATAACGACTCCGATCTCGTTTTCCCCGTCAAGGAGGACGGAAAAATTGCCCGTGTAATGGCGCACTGCGGGATGTCGTTTCGTTTCATAAAAATTGGACCCCAGCCAATCCCGGTTGAAAACGTTTCCCTTCATCCCGTCAAAGACAGGAAGGTAAAGGGTTCCGTCAACGTCAAGATCCAGGAAGAAATGGGTACCGTATGATAGTTCCGGGGTGTAGTCGCTTGCGATAATCCCTACCTCTATCAGGCATCCGCAGTGGCAGATCTCGTTATATCGAACAGGTACGCCAAGTTTGGGATTTGTACTTCCCCACCTTCCCGGCCCCACGAGTATGTAATTCGTTCCAGAGAGCTTATGATTTATGCGGCCAATTTCTCTGGCGACTTCGAAGAATGTGGCGTCCTTGCCGTACAGGTCGGGGTCAACGTAGACCAGGTGATGGATGTTTTCAAGCCTGCCGTTGCTGACCATCCTGTTACCTCTGAGGATAATGCGGTCTTCGCTCACTTCCGGTATTGAAACCCGGGCCATTTCTTCGTAAGAGGCGAGTGGTCTCAGCTGAAGGAGGGTGAGTTTCTGCTTCTCAGTGTCATAGGTGAACTCCATATCAGCCGGCATGCCCATACTTTCCTCGAGAAAAGCGCATAATTCCTTTACCAGTGCAAAGAAACGAGGATGTCTCCCGGGCAGCGTTGAAAAGGAAAAAATCGGTCTGCCGTGTTTCATCTGGTCTGATCCCGCCCAGTAGAGCAGGTTGTCAGCATAGATTTCCACAAATGCGGAAGCGAGTTTGTGCTCCCTGAGGATAAACGGCAGATGGTCTGAAAGCTGACCTGTCATCAACTGCCCTGAATGTCTGTCGATGTAATCGAATTCCGACTGGCTTGTCAGGGCGATATCTCCGGGCAGATTTCCCTGGGGCCTGAGCATGGGGTGAGACAGGTAGCAGATGCTCGCCTTCAGCCTGTCGACAGTGCGTGTTCCCAGGCCGAAACAAAATCGCATTACCCCGTCTTCTTTCCGGATACGGGTCGATGGCCGCCGGTACACTTTAGAAAAAGCGGTCCCCGCGATTTCAGGGTAGTACATTGAATCGTGTGCTTTTCCTATTACCGGCTGGATCACCACGGACATGGACTCGTCGGAATCTGTAAGCCCATGTTTTTTCCTGTACGCCCTCGCGGCCGGATTGTACAGGGAAGCCCAGACTTCTTTGATGGAATCGGTAAGCATCAGGGTTCTTTCTTCAAGACTGCCGATATTTGCAGAAAACCTGGTGCTGTATTTTCCCGCAAAGGATAATTTTTTCGAGTCCTCGAGAATGGAGCTCGAGCGTATGGCAAGGGGCAGATCCCCGATTGTCTCCATTGCCTTCTGTAAATCATCGATCAGCGATGTACGGATGGTACCCCTTTGAAATGCCGAGGTTATTTTTTCATAAAAAGCATGTGCAAAGTCTTCGTCTGAGTTCTCCTCGTTTCCGGCAAGCGATTCACGGAGCAGTTCCTCTATGCCGTTGTCCGAGACGAATTCGGAAAATCCTTCGGTTGTAAGTACGAAATTGATGTCAGGAAGCTCAACGCAGGACGCAAGAGAGCTTCCCTCGATGGCATTGAAGGCAAAGGCAAGCCCCCTTGCCTTGCCTCCTACTTCACCATCTCCAATAAGCCTTTTGTATGAGCGGAAAACAGGTTTCGGATCAAAATCGGAATAAATCACCAATAGTGCCTCCCCGTGATACGGAAATAACGTCCGTCAGGGCTTGAGGCGATAGATAGTCCTGGGCCAGGGAATGGCTTCCCGTATATGCTGCAGCCCGCAGATCCATGCCACAACCCTTTCAATTCCCATGCCGAAACCGCTGTGGACAAACGTGCCGTACCGCCTCAGGTCAAGATACCAGTCATAGGGCTCTTCAGGAAGTCCCTGTTCACGTATTCTCGAGAGAAGTCGGTCATAGCTGTCCTCCCTTTGGGACCCCCCGATTATTTCTCCGTATCCTTCGGGAGCCAGCAGGTCGTCGCAGAGAACAAGATCCTGATCTTCAGGATGTTCCTTCATGTAAAATGCCTTCACGCTCTTCGGATAGCATTCTATGAACACGGGGCGATCGAATTGCTGTGTCAGAATGGTCTCGTCGTCATTGCCGAGGTCATCTCCGTATGGAGTGTCGCTTCCGAGCTTATGGAGCATTTCAATGGCTTCCCCATACTGAAGATGATAAAAGGGAGCCTTGATGTTTTCAAGCTTCGATATATCTCGCTCAAGACTCTCGAGCTCAGGCCTGCAGTGTTCCAGCACTCCTGTGACGATCGCGCAAATGAGTTTTTCCTGAAGGTCCATGTTGTCCTTGTGGTCATAAAAGGCGACTTCAGGCTCCAGCATCCAGAACTCAGTCAGGTGGCGCCGTGTTTTTGACTTCTCAGCACGGAACGTGGGGCCGAAGCAGTACACCTTGCCGAATGCTGCTGCCGCGGCTTCCGCGTACAACTGCCCTGTCTGTGCGAGATACGCTTTTGAATCGAAGTAATCGATTTCGAAAAGGCCGGAAACACCTTCTCCTGCGGCTCCACTGATTATGGGGCTGTCGACGAGAAGATATCCGTCATTGTGCAGGAACTCCCTTGCCGACCAGATGACCCGTTCCCGTATTCTCATGATTGCCTGCTGTCTGCTGCTGCGAAGCCATAGATGACGGTTATCCAGGAGAAAATCAATGCCGTGATCTTTTTTCCCGATAGGGTATTCATCCGAAGGGTTCTGGATCACGGAAATGCCGGAGACGGATAATTCAACGCCGGAAGGGGCTCGTTCGTCTTTCCTGACACTGCCAGTAACCTCGAGAGAAGCTTCGAGCCATAACCCTTTTGCGGTCATGAAGCTTTCTTCTGAAACTTCTTTCTTTACCATAACACCCTGAACTGTTCCCGTTCCATCTCGAAGCTGCAGAAAATGTATTTTTCCGGAACTTCTCATGTTGTAAAGCCAGCCCTTTACGATGACTTCCTTTCCTTCAAGGGAGGGGAGGTCCTTGATATAAGCCCACTGAGCTGTCATGCGTTTTCTACCTCCTGACATTGGACCGGATTCAGCGATTGCTGAGGCTCATGGTGTATATGATACACTAAATACCAGCGTAAAAAAAAGGAGCATGATCGTTGACCGATTAAATTCCGGCAGTATTCAGAATAGCCACTCAATGCATATTTGGCCGCAGGGAAACCTTAATGGCGGAAAGGCAGGATTCCTCTATTGCCTGGAGCCGATTTCAAGGGAGCCTTTCCCTGAAGGTGGGTGGATAATGCCGGCGCTTCGAAGCGCATCTGCCGGGCAAGAATATCGGACCGCTTCGTCAGAAAGAAAATCTCCCACGGCTGCAAATGTTCCTTTTCCGAAAGCCCTGAGGGCCTGCCTGTCGCTTTCTGCATCTCCGAGAAAAAGGGGATTCGCTGTTCCTGTCTTTTCGCACAATACAGCAAGTCCCTCAGGGGATGGTTTCGTTATCCCGGACTCCGGAGTTATCATAAGCCCGGGTGGAAAATCTTCCCAGCCGATAAGCTTCAATGCCAGCCGCAGTTCAGACACCGGGCGTCCTGTATAGATGCCGACAGGAACGAGGATTTCTTTCCAGTTGAATGAGGCTAGCGGTCGCTCTTCTTCCCAAAAGCCTTTTCTTCTCGTAGTGTAGACGGGAACGCTGCCTATCGATTCATATTCATCACAGCCGAAATACATTTCCTCGCAGGCCTGGCGGACTGCTTTCCGGAGGACCGTTTCGCCGAAACTTCTCCGGACCCAGCCGCATACGTCCATCCCGGTGCAGTCTTCGAGAAGGGTCCTCCATTGAACAGGGGACGGGAGACTTTCTGCCAGAGACGGATTGTTTCCCGAAGCAGCGCAGTTTATTGCGGCCCAGGCTATGTCATAATCATCATTGAATGCCGGGTGGGTTTTTGTAACGGCGAAATGGCGGAAGGAGAAGCCCTCGCTGTCAGGAATTCTGCAAAGGACTCTTGTCCAGGCCCAGAGCAGGCTTCTCGCGACGACAGCGGGGTAGGAAAGGGATGCGTCCACAAGAACCCCGTCGACGTCGAATATTACTATATCAGGGGCGGACCGGGTCGCTGGTTTCATTGGAACAGCTCCTTTTCTGTGGTAATTGATAAAAAACCCTGGCCATTGTACCAGAGAAAAGACGAAAAGACCGTTATTGGGGGAGTGTACAATGCTTCTTGAAATTCCGCTGGACTTCATGGAAGGTGGTTTATACCGGCAGATAACTTCCCATTTGGAGAAAATGATTCATGCCGGGAGTATAACGCCGGGATCACGGCTCCCTGGTACCAGGGAACTGGCAAAAATACTCGGTGTCAGCAGGTCAACGGTAGTTGAAGCATATTGTCTTCTTGAAGAAAAGGGGCTGATCATTCAAAAAGGAAGAAGCGGTGCTTTCGTTTCCCCGACAGCCGCTCATTTTTCATGTGTACCGGTCATGCCGGCAGATGAGATTCATTTCGATCAGGAACGTCCTACTCCGGACCTGATACCTTTTGAACCGCTGGCGAAAATAGCACGTGAAGTACTCATTGAGGATGAAGGACGCATTATGGGGGGGTGTCCTCCCGAAGGAATGGCTGAACTGAGAATGGCACTTTTAGAACACGCGGTTCTGAGGGGGATCCCAGCCTGTCCCGAGGAAGTTGTCGTCACTTCCGGGGGAAAAGATGCACTTTCGACAGTTCTTTGCTCCCTGAAAAAAAAGGGTGCCGGAAGGATATATGCTGAGATTCTGACCTACAGTGGCATAAAAGATATTGCCCGAAACGAGGGGATGGCGCTCCGGCATGTGCCGCTTCTCGCGGACGGTGATATATCGATGCTGGAAAACCTTGGCGAGAGGGATATTCTTTACCTTGTTCCAAGTTTTCATAATCCTACAGGAAGAACCCTGTCCACCGATGTGCGAAAGGAAATACTCGCTCTTAGGAAAAAAAGAGGTTTCCATATTCTCGAGGACGACAGTTACGGAGAGCTGCGTTATGGTGAAAAAAGCGTCCCTGCTATGAAAGCGCTCGATGAAGGCGAAGGCGTTATTTACATCGGGTCTTTCAGCCAGGTGCTTTTTCCGGGTATGCGCCTCGGTTACATCGTGCTTCCCGCTCCGCTGAAGGAATGCTATATCCAGACAGCTGCACTGCGGCAGGGGCAGGTTTCTTCACTCGTCCAGCTCGTTGTATGGAGGTTCATCAAAACCGGCAATCTCTCAGAAGCGATCGAGAGGGCGAGATCGATCCTTTCAGTCAGGATGGATTCCCTCTATTCATCTCTTATTCACACCTTTCCCAGGTTTCCCATCTTCAGGCCGGAAGGAGGGGTGTTTCTCTGGTTTCCTACGGGAAATGCCGAAGGAGGCACTGCTGCTGCTCTTGCTTCCTCCAAGGGGGTTTATGTTTCTGACGGAGGGTCATTTTCGTTAAGCGGCAAGCGCATTTGCTCTGTCCGTTTTTCAATTGCATCCGCTTCCGCGGAGAAGATGGAGGATGCATGCCTGAGACTGGCCGGGGTATGGAAAACATTCCGCTAGCTGTTGTCCCTGTCTTTCTCCCGGGTATCTTCCATGAGTATCATATCGAGATATTTTTTCCACAGGAGGAGTGCAGCTACAGCGGCACCGAATCCACCGAGAAGTCCTGTAAATACATAATCGAGCCGCCCCTTTCCGAGAAGATAGCCTCCCATGCCTGCAAGGGCATACCCGAAAAGCACAACCGATCCCATGGACAGGAGCAGTACAATCAATCGCATTTTTTGTCCTCCTGAAAAAATATTTTTCTGTCCTGTTGACGTTTTTCGCTATAAAGCCTTGTAGCTCCGCCTAAAATATGATAAAGTATCTCAAAATCTACAATACTGACTGTTATACAATAGTCTCGCTGCTTACCCATATCCATAATCCAACAGGGAGGTCCTGTAAAGATGAGAGAACCGCGTCTTTATACAACTTCGGCCGATTATGCCTACCAGGAACTTCGTCACCGCATCATAACGAAGCAGCTTAAACCGGGGCAGAGACTGCCGGAGGTCAACATTGCCGTCCAGATGGGAGTAAGCAGGACACCGGTACGAGAAGCCCTTCGCCGCCTGGCCAGCGAAGGTCTTGTGATCATCATTCCGAATAGCGGCGCAAGGCTTGCAGCTCCAACGGCAAGAGAAATAGAGGATACCTTCCTTGTGCGTGAGCAGCTGGAATGTCTTGCAATCCGCCTTGCTGCCGATCGTATCGGAGACCGTCATCTTCGTCGCCTCGAGGAAGCTCTTGTTGAAGAAGCGAGGGCGATCGAAGAAAGGGATCTTGAAACGTACCTCGAGGTTAACGAGGCGTTCCACAAGGCTGTAGCTGACGCAAGCGGCAACAGAGTTCTCGCGGAATACGTGGAAAACATTCTCGCACGGACCAATGCCTACGTTGTCTTTTACGACCCATTTTACCAGAACGACACCATTCCGACGGTGGATCCACACAAGGAGATCCTTATGGCTTTGCGTGCCCATGACAGTGAAAAATGTGTGAAACTTATGAAGCGTCATCTGAAGGATTCAATAGCAGGACTCAGCCAGGTTGTGGAGGACTGAACCAACATTTTTTGGGATTTGACGAGCGGGCGGATTTCCCCGCTCTTTTTTCTTGCCATTTTTTTAGATTTCAGGTGAAGATAATGAATGGAGTTTATTTTCGGCGAAAAGTATTTTGCCCATGTCTTTAAGGAGGTCCTCCAGTTTCATGGATAAAAAAATTCCCACGCTTGATCTGACAAGGAACTATGCCAGGATAAAGGACGAGGTCCAGGAAGCTGTCAATTCCGTTCTCGAGAGTCAGTATTTTATCCTCGGGCCTGACGTGGCCAGGTTTGAAGAAGAATGCGAAAATTATCTCGGAGAGGTTTCCGCCGTTGGCTGTGCATCCGGAACCGATGCCCTTCTTCTGGCCCTTATGGCGCTTGATATAGGTGAAGGCGACGAAGTGATCACCACTCCGTACAGTTTTTTCGCGACTGTAAGCTGCATTACACGACTCGGTGCAAAACCTGTCTTTGTCGATGTGGATCCCCTTTCCTTCAACATAGATATGAAAAAAGTTCTCGATGCGGTTACACCAAAAACAAAAGCTTTTCTGCCAGTGCATATTTTCGGGCAGATGGCCCCGCTGGAGGAGATAAAAGAAGAGCTTGAAAAACGGGGGATCGCCATTGTCGAAGACGCTGCCCAGGCTTTTGGTTCATGGAGAAAGGAAAACGAAAGTATCCGGAGGGCAGGAGCGTGGGGTACGATAGGATGCTATTCCTTTTTCCCCACAAAAAATCTTGGCGGGTATGGTGACGGAGGTATGGTTGTCACGAAAGATGCGAGTTTGGCCGATAGACTAAAAAAACTAAGAGTGCACGGTGCAGGCACGACCTACTACCATGATGAAGTCGGCCTCAACAGCAGGCTGGATTCCCTACAGGCGGCTATTCTCAGGGTAAAGCTGAGGCATCTGGAGGAGTGGAACGAGGAGCGCCGGCGCGCTGCTGGAAGGTACTATGCCCTGTTTGCCGAAAAAGGACTCATTGGGACAGTTATTCCGCCATCGGAAATGGAGAACAACTACCATATCTATCACCAGTACGTAGTGAAAGTACCGCAAAGGGATGACCTTCAGGCACATTTGGAAAACCAGGGGATCGTCAGCCGTGTGTATTATCCCGTGAGCCTGCACATGCAGCGCTGTTTTGCATTCCTTGGCTATTCTGAGGGTGACTTCCCGGTATCAGAGTCTCTCAGCAGGGAAACTCTTGCGCTTCCAATTTTCCCCGAACTGACCATGGAAGAGCAAAAGAAGATCGTGAACTCTATAGGCGATTTTTATAAAAAATAAGTTTGACCATAATTGACCTATCTTTCTGAACCGTGTAAAATACCGATGAAGGAAGAAGATAAAAAGTGTAGTCTTTCTTCCATTGTTTCAGATAGATCGTGTGGAGGTGGGATCCATGTTTCCTTTTTTCTTTGACCCGACTATGATGCTTCTCATACCCGCTCTTTTGCTGGCAATGTGGGCGCAGATGCGGGTAAAAAGCGTTTTTGCCCGCTACAGCAATGTTGGTTCGAGGCATGGAACTACTGCTGCATCGGTTGCACGGGCTCTTTTAGACAGGTTCGGGCTGAGGGATGTCCCTGTAAACAGGGTGAGCGGGAATCTTACTGACCACTATGATCCCCGTGACAGGACACTCAGCCTTTCTGACACTGTCTACGGCAGTTCAAGCATCGCCGCTATAGGCGTTGCCGCGCATGAAGTCGGGCATGCCATACAGGATAAACTCGATTATTCACCCCTCAGGATAAGGAACGCAATAGTGCCTGTCGTCGGCATCGGTTCATCCATGGCATTCCCTCTTTTCTTCATCGGTATACTTTTCCGGGGGCAAATGCTTATGGACCTTGGAATACTGCTCTTCCTCGGGGTTATTCTGTTTCATGTTGTGACACTGCCGGTGGAATTTGACGCGAGTTCGAGAGCTCTCCGTGTGCTTGCAGATACGGGAATGCTTTCATCGGATGAAATTACGGGAGCAGGAGCAGTACTCAGGGCTGCTTCATGGACATACGTTGCAGCAACAGTCATGGCTTTTGCCCAGCTGATAAGGCTGCTCTTCCTGAGAGGAATGTTCGGAAGCAGAGATTGATCAGCCCGTCCCGTTCCGGGCATGGCTCAGACCTGCAAATGGAGCGGCTGTAACAGTCGCTCCATTTTATTTTACGGAAGAAAGGAATTGCTTCTTAATGCCACTTCTTGTATTTTTGATCTTCCTGTTCGTGTTCCCCTGGGTAGCGCTGGTCTTTCTTCTATTATTCGCAATGCTGATCCCTATGGGATTTACTTCGAATTCATTCCTTAAAATGCTGACAAGCCCCTCACATATCATTCGTATTCTGTTTAATCCAAGGGTCCGCAGGAATCATGCAGTGGAACACGGGACGATTAATGTTCTGGAAGAAGAATACGGTGACCTTGATGTTGAAGGAACTGCAGATGAAGAAGGATTTTCAATAAAAAGCGTTATTCCTCCCGAGACAGTTCTGTTTGCTGCGAAAACCGCACTTGCCAGGATGAAATCGGGAGAGGGAAAACTGGCTGTTCTTGAGAAATGCGGGATGACCGTTGCGGCAGTGAATTCCCTGTCTGCAGTTTTATTTCTGCTTATTTTATTTATCAGCGGAGCTTTCAGCCTGCTTTCGGCTCTAGCTGCCGTTTTTTTTGCCCATGTTGCTTCCCGTTTCCTCAGCCCGTTTATCCAGCGTAATATGACGACGCCGGATGATATTTTGGGGCTTGAAGTTCTTGGAGTCGAAATGAGGAACGAAAAAATTGGTTTTGCCGGGATAGAGTTTCTGATCCCTTCTTCAGTGTTCGTTCGTACCGGGATCAAAGGAGAAGCACTGGTAGCCGAGGTGGTCTCGGAATGAGAGGCATAGAAGCCGCCCTGAAAGTATGGCAGGATGTAAAGGCGGGAAAATTTGCATCTGAATCCATTCGGTCGGTGGCGGACTCTCTTTCCCCGGGAGATCTTGTCCTTGCTTCTTCGCTGGTCTATTGCACGCTGAGAAGACAGTTTCTCTGGAAAGAAATATACAGCCATTTCCTCAGGGTTTCCCCCGGCGGGATTTCACAGTATGCAGGAGACGCTCTCTGTCTGGGAACAGCCGGTATTCTCGAGTTGAGAACATTTGTACCGAAAGTTCTTGTTAACGGGCTTGTACAGGAGCTGAAAAAAAGGGGAGACGAAAGGGGTGCGAAGATAGTAAACGCAGTTCTGCGCCGTGTAGCGGAGGAAGGCTGGCTGCAACTTAAAAAAATAGAGGAATCGGGAGCCCCAAAAGATCAGGCCCTTGCGGCAGGGGTACCGGGGTGGGTTGTTTCCTCATGGAGAAACTCATGGGGTGATCAAGGGAAAAAACTTCTAAAAATGGCCCGCATACGGCCGTATTCATCGTTTAGAATATCGCCCGGCACAGCACCTGGAGACCTTTCGTCTGCAGCGGAAAAAAAAGGGATACGGTGCTGGAAATCACCGCTTGTACCTAATGCTCTGCGCCTTGCCGCAACCATATACCCCCCGGAATTCCCGGGATATGCGGAAGGCCGTGCTACCCCCCAGACAGAGTCTTCCATGCTTGTGGGCGAAGTGATGAAGAAAGTTTATAAAGGTGGTTCAATACTTGAACTATGTGCCGGAAGAGGAATTAAAACCGGCCACATACTGTCGCTCTTCCCGGACGCCCGGGTAGAGAGCTTTGAACTGTCACCTGCCAAGTCAAAGGCCGCCATGCGGGAGATGGAACGCCTTGGGAAAAAAAGCAACCACATCATAACTACGGGTGATGCTTTATCCCTTGTCCCGGCCGTTCATCCAGCTCTTATTTCCCTGGATGCCCCCTGCTCGGGCAGCGGAACATGGAACAGGCATCCTGAAGGAAAATGGCGTCTCACCCCGGAAAAGCTTGATTTTCTCGCATCACTTCAGATAAATTTATTGCGAAGAGCTGTTTCTCTTCTTGCGCCGGGAGGAATTGTGGTCTACTCTACATGTAGCCTGCTGAAAAACGAAAACGAAAATGTTGTCGCCCAAGTCATTTCCGAAAATGCGAATCTTGTTGAGATGTCTTTCCCATTCAGCGGAGCTCGGTTTAGAAAGGGGCGGCCGTGGGGGACTTATGTTTGGCCGGAACTGCCATGGCTCGACGGTTTTTACATGGCTGTAATAATGAAGAAATCGGGAGGGAAGGCTATTGATGGGTAAAATCTTCCGCTGGGCTGTTGTTCTGGTGATTCTTGTCATGCTCATTTCGGGAAGCGTGGCTTTTTACACAGTTTTTTTCGGAGGAAAGGACCTTGTGATCCCGCCGCTTCGGGAAATGTCTGTTCTTGATGCTGTCGACGAGGCTGAACGTATCGGCCTCGAAGTAAAAATTGAACAGATCGATTCATCCATACCTTCGGGAACTGTACTTGCACAGTGGCCTGAACCGGGTACGAAAGTGAGAAGGGACAAGAGCATCATTCTCAAGGTGAGCAGGGGCGGAAACAGAAAAGGAGTACCTGACCTGAGAGGGATGGAAAGCGCACAGGCTGTGAGAAAAATAGAGGAGTTGGGATTTGCCGCAGGAGATATTCTCAAAATACATGATGATTCGAGGCCTGCTGGTACTGTCATCGCCCAAAATCCAGCCGCCCCTGCAATGACGGGGGGCGAACGAAAAATCGAACTGCTTGTGAGCCTGGGTCCTGTACCCAGGGACGGGCGTATCCCTGTTCCTGATATAGCACAGCGGGACGAACAGGGAGCAAAGAATCTTCTGGCTGAAAGCGGTCTCCGCTTCGGTGGAGTTGAATATGTTTCGACCCAGAACACTCCTGGAGGAATGGTAATGTCCACAAAGCCCAGGGCGGGAACAATGGTGAAACAGGGCTCATCAGTCCAGTTGGTAGTTGCAACGAACCGTGCGGCACCGACACCAAAAAAGCCTGAACCCAGGGAGGAGCCTCAGCCCTCGGGGACTGTTTCTCCTCCTGCGGCAACAGTTGAGGTTGCTGAAACTCCCCGTCAGATTGGTCCCGCAGGGCCTGTAAAACCTGTTCTTACACCAAGGCAGCAGGAGCTTGCAGGGGCCACGGGGCTTTTGGAAACACCGGTGACGCCGGGAACATCCCAGGCTACTGCTCCGGCTCCAACAGGGCCGGCGTCTACAGGAACCGCGAAGGTACGGTACCAGGTTCCTCCGCTCACGAAACCACTCGGCCTTAAAATTGAAATGGTTGATGCGACCGGGACAAAGCATCTCCTGGGAAGGGATGTAAAGGGCGGAGAGTTCATTTCACTCGATGCGCCCTATGTGCATGAGGGTGTGGTAACGATTTATCTCGGAGGAGAGTTTGTCTGGCAGGAGCGTTACAAATGAATAGAAAAGTGTTTTTGGCCCCTTCCCTCCTTTCGGCGGATATTCTTGACGTGAATTCCTCCGTTCAGGCTCTTGGAGGGGAATACGACTGGCTGCACGTGGATGTAATGGATGGCTGCTATGTGCCAAATATAACCTTTGGTCCCGGTTTTTCCACAGCCCTGAGAAAACAATATCCTGACGCGGTTCTTGATGTCCATTTAATGATCGATTCTCCTGAAAGGATGCTGGATGCTTTTTTGGACGGGAGGCCCGATTACCTTACAGTACATCTTGAGGCCGATCGCCACATTCACCGGACTCTTTCCAGAATAAGGGAGCGGGGCGCGAGGGCGGGGGTATCTATCAACCCGGGAACATCCGAGGAACTTCTTCTTCCACTTCTTCCTTTTGTGGATCTTATCCTTGTCATGTCCGTAAATCCCGGGTTTGGAGGTCAGTCATACATACCCTCGATGCTCGAAAAAACGAAGAAACTGTGCAGGTGGAGGGAAGCAGGGCATTATTCGTATCTTATTGAAATGGATGGCGGCATTGGGGCTTCAAACGCCGCTGAAGCGGCCCGTGGCGGCTGCGATGTTCTTGTGATGGGGAGCGCAGTGTTTGGCGCTGCTGATCCTGCAGTTTTTTTGCAGGAAACTAAGCTGAAAGTTAAGGAGGCAGTATCCAATGCCTGAGAGCCGGGAGAACAAACTGCAGGAATTGGGAAAGGAAATACGCCGCAGGAGGGAAGACCTCGGATTGAGCCTTAATGATGTTTATGAAGGCACTAAAATAAGGACTCAGTTTCTGGAAGGAATTGAACGCGGCGACTTTTCCGAATTTCCCGGAACAGTGTATATTCGGGGGTTTATAAGGTCATACCTTCAGTTTATCGGGGCGGAAGATTTCTGGGGTGAATATCTTCCCGTTCTTTCTGAGGGTATTCAAAAAAAGAAAGAAGAAGAGCCCGTCGTCGGATCATGCGCAGCACCGGCAAAAGGGTTCAAACCTGCCTCTCGCTTCTGGATATTCGCCATACTGCTCCTGGTCCTTCTGGGATCATCATGGTATGTGTGGTATACATGGGATCAGAATGGTGCCCCTTCCTTTGCGCTTCGGACAAATGGAGGCGATACCGCAGCAAAATCTGAAGAGCGGGCGGAAAAAATAACAGAAAACGGAGTTTCCGCGCAGACTGACGAGAAACCATCGGGGAGTTCTTCTGCGGTAAATGCTAAAGTAAATGGGGAACAGGATGCACAGGGAGAAGGGAATGGTTCCGGAGGGACGGCAGGACAGATTGCCGTGTCGGCGCCTGGAGGAAAAGCGCCTCCTACGGCCGCAGAACTTGTGGGAGCCAATGTACCCGCCGATGCTCCCGCCGCTGTTGAGAAGAAGGACATGGAACTGGTTATTGCTGCTGATGGAGACTGCTGGATCAGGGTACGCCAGGGAACGAAAACTCTTTATGAACGAACGGTCCGTGCCGGGGAAACCATTTCTTTTTCAGTGAAAGAGCGTATTGAAGTGACTTACGGGAGGGCAGGAGCCGTAAGGACGCGATGGAACGGTGAATCTCTCGGAAATCCAGGAACGGCAAAAGGTGTTGAGCGGGTGTTTTACGCTCCTGACGGGAAAACAGGAAGGATTGCCCGTTGAGAGTTTTCACCCTCAGTCTCGGCTGTGCAAAAAATTCTGTTGACAGCGAAAACCTCTTGGGGCTCCTTGAATCCTCTGGCGCTGAAATCGTAGACGAGGTTGGCGATGCCGATGTCGCTATAGTGAATACGTGCGGTTTTATACAGCCTGCTGTTGAAGAAAGTATCAGTGCTATCCTTGATCTCGAATTACTGAAGGAAGAGGGCAAACTGCAGAAGATAGCCGTCGTAGGCTGCCTTGTCAACAGGTATGGAGATGAATTGAAGAAAGAGTTCGCTTCTGTTGATATCTGGGCAAATGCCGAGCAATGGGATCATGTTGCCTCTTCTCTCGGCCTCACGACCTCAACCCCGGCGAGGGGAATGCTGGCTGAAACAAAGCCGTGGTCCCGCTACCTCAAGGTCGGCGAAGGGTGCGACACATTGTGTTCTTACTGCACAATACCCTCTATTCGGGGAAGGGCCCGGAGTTTTCCCGTTCGTGATCTCGTGAACAGGGCGGGGGAACTTGCATCAAAAGGAGCGAAAGAGATATGCCTCGTAGGGCAGGATCTTACAATATACGGAAGAGATATCTACGGAAAACCTTTTCTTCGTGAACTTCTTGAAGAACTCGACAATGGATTGCCCTCTGACGTCTGGATAAGGCTTTTATATCTTCACCCCTCCAGAATAAATGAAGATTTCATTGATTACGTTGTCGGAAAAGAACGGATCCTTTCCTATCTCGATATCCCGATCCAGCATATTGACGGAGATATCCTCCGCCGCATGAACAGACCGGATGCCGAAGAACATATTATGAAAATATTCCGGTACGCACGGCAGGCTGATTCTCTCTTCGCTCTCAGGACGACGATAATGGTCGGATTCCCGGGAGAAACGGAAGAACAGTTCGGCAAGGTACTTGATTTTCTGGAAAGCGCTGCTATTGACAGGGTCGGCGCTTTTATATTTTCCCCTGAGGACGGGACTGCGGCTGCAAAAATGAGCGGGCAGATTCCTGTAGAAATCAAGGAGCAGAGATACAGGCGGCTCATGGAGCTGCAGTCGGAAATATCGTTGGACAGGCAGCGTCTGTTTGAAGGCAGGACGCTTAAAGTACTGGTTGACGAAATTGATTTCGACGACGAAATTGCCTGGGGACGTTCGTATCGTGAAGCCCCTGATGTGGACGGACTTGTGGCCATAAACGGAGGAAATATCCTGAAAGAGGGAGACTTTGTGGAGGTGCGTGTAACCGATGCCGCTGAATATGACCTATTTGCAGAAATTGCCCGGGAATAAGAACTTTTATTGGCACGCCAGCACACTGTGCGGCCTTGGCTTCTTTTCCTCCATGCCGGGAACGGTGGGTTCAATTGCGGCATTTCTGGTTTACCCGGTTATTCCTGTTCCGATTCTTGCAATAATAGGGATCATCGCTCTCGGTGTATGGACTTCCCATCGTTATGCTGTACAGGAAGGAAAAAAAGATCCTAAAGAAGTGATAATCGACGAAGTTGCGGGAACATGGATCGCAATGTTCGGCCTGCCCTCCGGTTTCTCTCTTCCCGCCCTTTTTTTGTTCCGTATTCTTGATATTCTCAAACCCTTCCCGGTCAATGCCTCGGAAAAGCTCCCCGGCGGATGGGGGATAATGGCTGACGACATAGTCGCCGGACTGCTGGCGAACATTATACTCACAGTAATAAGGTGGCTGTATTTCGGGGGCGGGTGGAACTTCCTCTTCTGATTTTGAATGGGGGCAATTCTATGAAACGTGCTGTTCTTGTCGCCATCGGTGATGAACTGCTCAGCGGGCTGCGCCGGGAAGGGAACTGCTGCTGGCTGGCAGGAAAATTATCCCGGGCAGGCTGGGATGTCATTTCAATGGGAGTTATTCCTGACGATGAAGAAAAAATACAGGCAACACTCAGTCAGTGGATAGGAAAGTCAGAACTGATCGTCATGTCCGGAGGACTCGGGCCGACACATGACGATCGTACAAGGACTGCCGTTGCCTCTTTTCTTGGCTGTTCTCTCGAAATTGACCGGAAGGCTTATGATGAAATCCTCTTCCGATATCCCCCTGAAATGAGGAAGAATCTTACGAGGTGTGCGGACTCACAGGGGGCTGTGCCCGTTTTGGCGAAGGCAGTGCATAATCCTGCAGGTTCGGCTCTTGGAATTACGTTCACTGCATGCGGTTCTAAAGTGTTCACTTTTCCGGGAGTCCCCCGCGAGTTCATGGCAATGGCCGAGGCTGAGCTGGAAGAAGAAATGCGTATCCGGGAAAAAACCGTCTGTTCTCTGTATATCGCCGGTTGGGCGGAAAGTCTTTTGAAAGAAAGGCTTGCGCCTGTCATTATGCAGAAAGATCTTCACATTTCCATATTGCCTTCACCGGGGTTGGTGGAATTTGTGATACGGGGAACTCCCGAGAGGATCGCAGCGGCTGAACGTGAAGTTCGGGAGCTGATGCCAACGGATTGTCTTCCTTCAGGAGCGCGCTCCATTTCGGAAGCGATAATAAGCCAGGCACTTCAAAAAAAAATAACGATTGCATGTGCCGAGTCGTGTACAGGCGGCATGATCGGCATGGAACTTACATCCGTTCCGGGAAGCTCTTCTGTGTTTCTTGGAAGTGCTGTCTGTTACAGTAACCAGGCAAAGAAGAAAATACTTTTCGTAGATGATTCCCTGCTCGAGAAATACGGAGCCGTGAGTTCTCGGTGTGCGCAATCCATGGCCGATGGTGCATGCCGTATCTTTGAAGCTGATCTTGCGGTTTCGGTCACAGGAATCGCAGGCCCAGGCGGCGGTACAACGGAAAAACCCGTAGGAACTGTATGGTTCGGAGTCTCGTACAGAGGAAAAACTGAGGCGGTAAAAAGCATTTTTCCGGGAGACAGGGAAACGGTACGGATCAGATCCGCTATGAAAGCCCTTGATATACTGAGGAGAAAAATTGCAGAAACAGGTGAATAATAAATGAACGAAGGGAATATTCGTTCCTTTGTATCCCTTGCCCTGCCAAATGAAGTCAAAAATGCAGTCAGAGATCGTCTTATCTCATTAAAACCGCTTTTTCCCGGGTTAAAATGGGTGAATGAAAACAACCTTCACCTCACAGTGAAGTTTTGTGGTGAACAGCCCGCTGTTTTGATCAGGACATTTGAAGATTCAATCAGTTCTGTTTTCATGGAGAAAAAGCCCGAAAAAATGAGGCTCACCCTGGGGGAACTCGGAGCATTTCCTTCCCTGCAATGTATACGGACTCTTTTTATCCGGGTAAACGGAGAGGTTGAAAAACTCGGCCTTCTTGCGTCCATTATTGAAAAAACGGCAAGAGAATCAGGGATCCCGGCAGAAGAACGAAGGTTTCATCCCCATATAACCCTTGCCCGTGCAAGAAACCCGGAAAAAATACCACTTTCTTCCATTGGGCGATTCCTGGAAGCTGAATGGACAGCAGACGCCGTGTACCTGATGAAAAGCGTACTGAAACCTCATGGACCGGAGTATTCGCTCATAAGAAAGTGGATCCTCCAGTGAAGTCGCAGTTTCAAAAAAATTAATCATAAGCCGTGATCAATGAAAGGAGTGCTCTTATTGGCAAAGAAGAAAAATCCCCAGACACGAGAAGACGTGCTTGAACAGGCAATTGAAGACATCAGGGGGAAATTCGGCGAAGGCTCGATAATGAGGCTTGGAGAGTCCTTCAAAGCTGCTGTGGATGTCATTTCAACCGGCATTCTCCCCCTCGATGTAGCTCTTGGAATAGGCGGACTGCCCCGCGGCAGGATCGTTGAAATATTTGGGCCTGAAGGTTCTGGAAAAACCACGGTTGCTCTTCATGCGGTAGCCGAGGCACAGAAAAAGGGAGGCATCGCTGCATTTATTGATGCAGAACATGCTCTCGATCCCCGTCTTGCCTCCACCCTGGGAGTGGACGTACAGTCCCTTTACATAGCCCAGCCCGACAGCGGAGAACAGGCTCTTTACGTACTCGATACCCTGGTAAGGAGCAGTGCAGTGGACATCGTGGTCGTGGACTCGGTCGCAGCGCTGACACCTCAGGCGGAAATAGACGGTAAGATCGGAGACAGCCAGGTTGGGCTGCAGGCGCGCCTCATGTCCTATGCACTCCGAAGACTGACGTCCGCTATTTCAAAGAGCAATTGTGTGGTCGTTTTCATAAACCAGCTCAGGGCGAAGATAAGCACTGGATATAGTCAGGGCCCCCAGGAAACTACTACCGGTGGAAGAGCTTTGAAGTTCTACAGTTCGGTGAGGATCGAAGTCAAAAGGGGAAAGTCTATTACGAAAGGTGACGATACTATCGGACACGAACTGTGGATGAAAGTCGTCAAGAACAAGCAGGCCCCTCCTTTTAAAACAGGTCACTCATCTCTTGTTTACGGCAAGGGGATCCCAAAAGGGATGTCCATTGTTGATATGGGAATCGATTTCGATGTTATCAAACGGAAAGGATCCTGGCTTGCCTACAAGGGAGAAACTCTTGCCCAGGGGAAGGAAGCAGTTGCCCAATATCTTGAGGATCATCCTGAACTTATGCAGGAAGTGGTAAACGAGGTGCTTTCCCTTACAGCGGCCGGACTCGATCTTAATCTGGCTTCTCCTGGATCCGAAGAACCTTCTGTTGATGAAGATGTTCCGCTCCTAAATATAGAAGAAGGAATTCTTGAGCTTGATGAAGAAGAAAAATAAAAAGGCAGTGAATTGTACTAAAATAGATCTTTAATGTATTCTGCGGGTGTTATGTTAGCGCAGGTGCAATGATTATCTGTAAAATAGCGTTTTTCTATTGTAAAAAAATACTATTGGTAATCTTTTCATCGTTATATATTTACTTCTGGAAGGCGTTGACAGTATTTCAGTCCTCGAGTATTATCTTCAGGCACTCTGGCGCAGGCCGAGTACAGAACTACAGAAACAGGGACCTTGACAGAATTATAGGTGAAGGAAAGAGGTAAAAGAGCGAGCCTTGAGCAGAAAATATTTGAGAGTTTGATCCTGGCTCAGGACGAACGCTGGCGGCGTGCTTAACACATGCAAGTTGAA
>JAAYJB010000210.1 GCA_012523155.1 Synergistaceae bacterium
ACACTTTTCCTCCGTTTGTTTTTGATCGGCGTATACCGGGAATAGGAGCTGCGGTACAGGCAACACTGCCCTTTCGGTTGTTTCTTTTCCTGCTTTTCGATATTCTATACATGGCATATCCGGCAAATTTTACGGGGAGGTTGATCTCATGCCAAAAAAGAACGCGAAAAACCGTATTATTATTTTCTTTGCGGTTTTTATTCTCTGCCTATCGGCTGTCTCCGCATGGGCTTCCGTTTCCCAGGGCCTCGCCGAGCGGCTTGACCTTTTCCGTGACCGGAACTGGGTGTACAACAACGTAGGCGAGCCGGATTCCGTGAGCTGGAATACTACCTTCAAGGCAGAGCTTGAGATGTACAGGATTTCCGGTTCTTCGTATTTTGACTGGTATTTTGTGTCGTATGGTCTTGACGGTAAAATCAATATTTTGGGGCAAATTTACAAGAAGGGGTATATGTCGGGATACGAGGTCTGCGAAGAGCTTGAATCCCGGGGAGGTTTTCCCGCCGGCACGACAGGGCTTGGGAAGATATTCCGGATACAGCACACACGAACAGGAAAATCCATCCGTGTTGCGGTACAGGACAACAAAAAACTCGGACAGACCGTGGTGTACATGCTGACGCAGGATGCCTGGGATAGGGTCAACTGATCACCACGAATGAATGGCAAATAAGGGGTAAGTGTTTTTCTACCGGGGTTACTCCATGGCCCGTTCCTCATTCCAGAAGCCCGCGGATAGTGCGAGTGAAAACCTCATTCATATAAGATCCCAGTTTTCGTGCAAGATGGTGCTGGAAGGCGTGTAAAAGGAGCCCCGGAGTGTTTCCTACTTTCACTGCTCCACTGTTTTCCCTTCTGCCGCTCCGCTGTTGTTTTGCTCCGTTTCTACCTTCGCCATCCTCATAAACTCTTTGTTTTCACGGAGAAGGCCGTCGTAGGTTCCGCTTGCGGAAATGCGGCCGTTCTCCATCATGTAGATCGTGTCGCAGTCCTTCAGGGTGTTCAGCCTGTGGGCTATCATTATGACGGTTTTGGCCTTCGATGCGCTGCGTATGGCGCTCAGGACGGCTTCTTCTGTCGTCCCGTCGAGCGCGCTGGTGGCTTCGTCAAGCATAAGTACTTCCGGGTTGCGGTACAGGGCGCGGGCCAGACCGATCCGCTGGCGCTGCCCTCCGCTGAGACGTACTCCCCTCTCGCCGATGACCGTGCCGTACTTTTCGGGCAGGGCCTGGATGAAGTCATCGAGTGCGGCGATACGGGCGGCATGGCGGACATGTTCTGAATCTATCTCGTTATCAGGGATGCCGAAGGCAATGTTTCGGGTGACGGTGTCGTCGCTCAGATAGATATCCTGGGGAACATAGCCGATCTTGCGGCGCCAGGCACGGATGTTGGCAACAGTCACAGGGGTGTCGTCAATGAGCATCCTCCCCTCACGGGGGATATGCAGCCCGAGGATGATGTCCACAAGTGTGGTTTTGCCAGAACCGGTGCTGCCCACCAGGCCAACCGTGCTTTCCCTGGGAATTTCGAGGTCGAGCCCGTCGATTATGTTCTGCTCGCCGTCGGGGTAACGGAAGTAGATCTTGTCCAGCAGGATGCGGCGGCGGAAGTGAAGTTCGTCTTCTTCGCCTCCTTCCCGAGGCAAAAGATTGGACTGTTCGTCGGAGACCAGGTCCTGGTAGAGTCTGTCCAGAACAGCCTTGTTGTAGTAAATCTGGGTGACCGAGGAGTAGATCACCTGGAGTGCGGGTATGAGGCGTTTGCCGGCGAAGGCGTAGAGGCTGACCAGGGGGATGACGGAAGCCACTTCCCCTCCGCGGACGAGCGCGAAGACGATGAAGAGTATGAGCCCTCCGAAGACGATGCTCTCCATAAGGTATGAGGGCAGCTGCCCGGCTACTCTTGCGAAGACGTTGAGTCGTGCGAACTTCAGTGAGTTCTCTGCGTACCGGTCCAGAAAGTAGGGCTCTGCACCAAGTATCCTGCTGATTTTGATGCTTGCGAGAGCTTCACTGGCTGCGCGGAATCGTTTTTTGTTGGCCTCCATCCGCTCTGTACCCATTTGCTTGAGTCTGACCTTCAGGTAGATGTTCAGCGTGCCGTAGACAGTCCCCAGGAATGCGAGTGTACCGAGGGTGACTGCCGGGTTTACGGAGAAGAGCATGATGACGATGACAACGAGTACCAGCAGATTGATCATCGCCTCGAAAAGTGGCAGGAGGAAGGTCGTCGTCAGCTGGTTGACCTCAGACAGAACGTTCTTGCCGAGGTCGCTCGTGTTGTTGGTCAGGAAGAAGGCGTAGGGCCTGGCAAGGTAGACGGCAAGCAACCGGTTGGATAGGGTATAGTTCCTGTTCAGGACGAAGCGGGTTTTTGCCCACATGGTCATGGCCGTGACGGTATTTGAGAGGATGACGAGAACGACGACGGCGCTCCCCAGCGCTATCATGAAGTCGGACGGGTTTGCAAAGGAGAATCTGTCGTACACATCTGCGAGCCACTTGTTCTGTTGGATGGAGGCCGGGTCCATGACGACGTTGATGAATGGAAATATGGAGAAAACCCCCGCCGTCTGGGCAAGGGCC
>JAAYJB010000211.1 GCA_012523155.1 Synergistaceae bacterium
CGGAGAAAAAAGCATTTGTCCACAGGAGACAGGGAGATGGGTCTGCAAGCTGCCGTTTTCGTCAAAACATCTTCTAATCGGTTGGCAAGGAGGAAAAATGCGTGTATAATCCTTTCGTTCCGGAGGGCTGGCCGAGTGGTCGATGGCGGCTGACTTGAAATCAGTTGCGGGGTGACCCGCCAGGGGTTCGAATCCTCTGCCCTCCGCCAAAAGCGCTCAAAGTTCCACCCCAAATAAATGGTGCGTGAAAAATACCCAGCCGATTTTTTCACGCACCTGTTGTATTGTATTTTTCAGGAAACATCCTGCAGAGTCTTCAGATCCTCCTTAAGGGTATTCCGGGAAACCGGAAACAACGCTTCTATTTGGAGCCGTTCATTTCGTTATCAATAATTTCTTTCAGTGCGTCCACATTTTCCTCATGCTGTATCTTCATTGCTTCCAGAAGCATTGCCTCAGAGATGTTCATCATAGTATCTCTATTTTTTCTTATTTGTTTTGCCACCCATTCCTGTCCCTTGACCAGCAAATCCATCTTTTCATCAATGCCCGGCAGCGACTCTACCTTTTGCACAAAATCCCCTGTATCTTTGCTTGCCTCACCACCGGCATTTTCGATTATCGTTTTGAGTATCTGACAGTTCATTCCTTCATCGCGCAAAAACTTTCGCGCCAATACTCTTTCTCGCTCACAACCAATTTTCGGCATGAGATCATTCAGTACTTTCACTCCCGCTCGTTCAGCTTCAAGGATACGATTCAGAAACTCAATCGTGCCGCCAGCAGTGTTCCGGCTCATTAAAAAAACCTCCTGACCGGTTATGAAAATTTTTAAACATGACGAGACGCCTGCAGAAAGCAGAAAAGGGGTACCTCAACCGCAGCATGTTCCGTTTCCACAGGGCGGCAAAGAGGTACCGACTCTGCCGCAGGCAGGGGTCTGTCGTTTTTTCTCTATCCTACTCTATTTTCGAGAACACCTATACTTTCTATCTCGACCTGCATTGAATCGCCTTTTTTCACCGGCCCGATGCCCGAGGGAGTCCCCGTAATGATCACGTCACCCGGCAGCAGCGTCATTACCCTGGATATGTGGCTCACCAGCACGTCCACAGGGAAGATGAAGTTGCTTGTCCTGGAGTGCTGAACCACCTTCCCGTTGTGGATCATCTTTATTTCCAGGTCCGACGGGTCGATGCCTGCAGCGATCCACGGGCCGAGCGGGCAGAACGTGTCGAATGACTTGGAGCGGGTCCACTGGCCGTCTTTTGACTGCAGGTCCCGTGCCGTGACATCGTTGGCACAGGTATAGCCGAGTATGTATTCTTTGGCCTCGCCCGGCTCTATCCCCCTGCATTTCCTGCCGATAACGACGGCAAGCTCTGCCTCGTAATCAACTCTCTTTGTCATGAAACGGGGGTAAACGACCTCGTCGCCGTGAGCGATAACCGACGTTGACGGTTTTATGAAAAGCAGCGGTTCTTCAGGAATCGGAAGGCCCACTTCAATTGCATGATCCCTGTAGTTCAGTCCAACCGCCACCACCTTTGAGGGAACAACGGGGGGAAG
>JAAYJB010000212.1 GCA_012523155.1 Synergistaceae bacterium
ACTGATGCGCGGCATGAAGTAGGTCGTCCGAGCCGTCTTCTGAAAATTAATCTGGAGTAGAGAGAACTCTTGAAGAAAACATTTCCTCAGCAAGGACTCCGTCAATGAAGGCGCTTACTACGGCCGGATCGAACTGGGTTCCCGCATTTTTTCGAAGCTCTTCAACTGCCTGCTGCCTGCTTTTAGGCGTGCTGAACGTCATTCCTGAGACCATGGAATCGTAGGCCTCCGCTACGGCGATGATCCGTGACTGAAGGGGAATTTCATCCCCTTTCAGCCCCTTCGGGTAGCCGCTGCCGTTGTACCATTCGTGGTGGGCAAGCACGATCCGGGCCAGGGTACTGTATTCGTTCACAGCGCTGAGTATGTTGTAGCCCACCTCGGGATGTTTCTTCAATTCAATCCAGTCAGATGATGAAAGTTTTTCTTTTTTCTCAAGGATCGCATTGCTTACGGCAATCTTCCCTATGTCGTGGATCGCCCCAGCGATTTTAAGTTCGCTGATCTCGGACTTGTCAAGCCGCATCTCCGCCCCGATAAGCTCGCTCAATACGCTCACGCTTGGGGAATGTTCTCTTTCTACAGGGGCCTTTGAGTACAGCGTTTCAAGGATCATTTCAATGGATCGGTGATGATAGCTGCTCTTGTGTGAAATTTTGTTCCGGTACATATTATCTTCAGCGATCTCGAAAATCTTCTCCGCACTTTCATCCTCGCAGGTTTTTGTTCCGCAGCCCCACGAAACCGAAACGGGGAGGTCTTCTACATACTCGCTTTCCATTGCATCCAGAATTCGTTCCATCATGGGCCACACAGATTCTGAATCAGTACGGGGAAGCAGTATGACGAACTCATCCCCGCCAATACGGGCGATGATGTCGTCACCTCTCATCTCGCGCTGCAAAACCACTGCCACCCTTTTCAAAAGCATATCGCCGGCTTTGTGCCCGAATGCGTCGTTAAAGAGCTTCAGGCCGTTCACATCTATCATCACAAGGGAAAGAGGTAAATTCCTGGGCACATCGAGCCGTTTCAGCTCCTCGTCGAAGAAACGCCTGTTAAAGACGCCGGTAAGCTGGTCATGGTAGCTGAGAAATTCTATCTCCCTCTGTCTTTCCATCTTTTCGGTGCAATCCCTGAAAACGACCACCACGCTCGTGGTTTCTCCGTGTACATCTTTTACAGGCGCTGCGCTGTCTTCAATGGGAATCTCCCTGCCATACTTCGAAGTCAGGATACCCGGTTTCTTCATTTCGGACCGCTCACCTGTGAGCAGTACTTTCAATACAGGATTTTTTCTTTTCACTTCTGAATCTTCGATCCTGACAGGAAAAATTATGTCGAATGGTTTCCCGGCGGCCTCTTCGCTGCTCCAGCCGGTCAGTTTCTCCGCCAGTCTGTTCATAAGCAGTACATTTCCCTTCCTGTCTGTTGAGATAACGCCGTCTCCCACTGACAGAAGGGTAGTTTTGAACAGCTCTTTCTCCAGGTACAGGGACCGCTCCATCTCTTTTCGCCCGGTTATCACCTCTGAATAGACGATAACTCCGTTTATTGAACCATCAGGCTTGTACCACGGCCGGCAGTTCCATCTGATAATATCCTTTCTTCCGTCAGGATACGTAATGACTTCGTCTTCAGAACTGTACACACCGCCGAAAAGAGTCCCGGTAAAGACTAGATCCCAATGCCCGGGGAGCTGCGGGGCTACTTCCCTGATGGGCTGGCCGATAATGTTTTTTTCATGTATATGATTGTCAAACAAACATTTTTCACTGACGAAAACACATCTCAATTCCTTGTCGAGAACCAGAATGCCGTTGGGATCATGGTGTATCACGTATTGCAGCAGGTCTTTCAGTTCCTGTATTTCCTCAACATACTGCCCGATCCTGCCTCGCATCCTGTTAAAGTGCTCTTCCAGCATCTGGAGTTCGTCGTTTCGTGTTTTTTTCCGGTTAAGAGAGAACAGCTTTCCGTTCCTCCTGGGGTCATCAT
>JAAYJB010000213.1 GCA_012523155.1 Synergistaceae bacterium
CAGGGAACGCCAGGCTTCTTGAGCGAAACGGTGTACATGTGTATACGGGAGCGGAAGGAAAACCCGGTGCGGTCGTCCACGTGGCCAGGGACCGAATGTATGCCGGTCATATCGTTGTTGAGGATACGCTCCGACGGGAAGCTTCCCGTGCTGTCCGGAGGCTTCGCAGCCTTGGAGTATCCACCATAGGTATGCTTTCGGGCGACAGGCCCGGGAACGCCGCACAGGCAGCGGAAACCCTCGGTCTTGATGTCTGGGAGGGGGGGCTGATGCCCTCGGAGAAGCTCGACCATTTTCAGAAGATCCGTGCAAATGCCGGAGGGGTGACTCTTTTCATAGGGGATGGTATGAACGACGCCCCCCTGCTTGCCGCCGCAGATGCGGGGCTGGCAATGGGAGGTCTTGGTGCTGACGCCGCCATAGAGGCTGCCGATGGGGTCATCCTGAGCGATGACCCGATGGGTGTGGCCGACGGGATCGAGATCGCAAGGCGGACCCGCTCCATCGTCTGGCAGAACATCGCTTTCGCCCTCGGAACCAAGGGGCTTGTGCTGGCTCTTGGCGCCTTCGGGATGGCGACCATGTGGGAGGCTGTGTTCGCAGACGTGGGAGTCGCGCTGCTCGCCACGCTCAACGCTGCCCGGATACTGAAGACGGGAGCTTCGGGGCATTAAACCCTCAGGTAAATAACGAAGCCGGCGCCCTGAAGTGCCGGCTTCGTTGCTGCATCTCAGGGGCGATGCGGTCTACGGACAGTTCGCCCTGATCTCGTATCCCCATGCCGTGCCCTGTTCAGGGCCGTACACTATGACCATAACCGTATTGGATGCTCCCTTGACGAAGACCCCATCTTTCTGTCCCGCACCGGGGCCGGAAAGCCCGCCGGGATACAGCTGGGGTTTATTTGTAACGTAGGACTGGACACCTCTCCATCCGCTGTCATAGACAGTGGTTCCCACAGGGTACTGTACGACGTACCTGTCAGGGACGCTGAAGGCGTTGAACTTGATGTCGAAGCTCGTTCCCTGGGGGATAGTGCTGATGTCCCAGGGATCTTTTGTCCCAAGGTAGCCGCCGCTGTTCGCCTTGAACCACTTGTTGCATTCGTTGACGACCTGCGGAGGCCTGGTCTGGGTGTTCGCTTCGTCAGGCATGCCGGGAGGGCCGGACTGCTGGGACGCTGAAACCGTCTTTGTTACCGAGAGGTCGTAGTTCCCCGGAGGAGGAACAACCTGTACGACCGTTCCGTCAATGTTGTTTCCCGGGTTCGTATCCCTGTTCTGGTCGTCGGGCCCTTCTATGGTGACCGTGTTCCTGATTTCCTGCCCCATGCTGCCGGTCTCAGTTCGGGTGTACGTCCAGGTCCACGTTTCTCCCGCCTCGAGGGTGTTGTCGGTGTTTCCCCCTGTTTTCACGGCCCTGTTGTTGTCAAGGACCACCCCGTTGTCCCTGATCACCGGGTTGGCTACCGGAACTCCCGACAGGTTCCTGGCGGTGACCGTGTACGTGAGTGTCGCAGGTGCCCCTGCTGTTACCGTTGCGCTGGGTGTTCCTCCGCTTCCCTGGCCGGAGGAGGCAAGCAGCCTGTCAAGGTAGGCGAGCTGGGACGCATCCATCCGGTCTCTCACCCGTTTCTGCTGTTCCGGCGTCAGCGCTTTGTACCGGCCGAGATAATCATTTATCTCGTCGGCGGTGCTTATCCTGACAAGGTTTTGGGATCCGAATGCCGGGAGCGTCCCCGGCCGGCCGAGAACTAAAAAAACGAACAAAAAGCACATCGCTGCCGTTATTTTTTTCCCCAAAGCAGAACAGGTACGCCGTTTTCTCCATGAATTATTCATTTTTCTGTCCTCCTGGTTCACGATCCTGATGAACTCTCCATTTTCACACTTTCCCCACCGTGAGGCCCGGCTGGACCATCACCTCCCCGGAAGCATTTTTTTAATAAACAAACTTTACAGAAAATTGCATAGACTGTCAATAGCTGCGTATGACACACCTGCCTGCCTTAACGGGCGTGTTAAAAGTATTCAGCCGTTTTACCGAGTAAGCCGCATGGTAATCGTGCTATTCTCCGATTATCGGGATTTATTGGGATCATTCCGGCAAAAAAGGGCAGGAGGGGATGTAAGATGAAAAAAAAGGCGGTATGGGCAATATTTGTCTTTGCAGGGTTCCTTGCCGGTTCAGGGTGTGCTTTTGCGGCCGATATCCCTTCGGTGGTCAGAGGAAATGCAGCTTTCTCCGCAGACCTTTTCAGCAGGATCGCCGCATCGGAACCGGACGGGAATATCTTCTTTTCCCCTCACAGCATATCCGCTGCCCTTGCGATGACATATGCCGGAGCAGGAGGACGGACCGCGGAACAGATAGCGTCTGCAATGCATTTCCAGGGAAGCGGTGAAGACCTTCACGGCAGCTTTGCAGCCCTTGCAGCCGTGCTGGAACAAAAGAAGGGATCCTGCAGGCTCGAGATCGCGAATGCCCTGTGGGGACAGGAAAGCTATCCCTTCCTGCAGGACTTTATCGGACTGATCGACAGGCATTACGGGGGCGGATTCAGAACAGTAAACTTTAAAGAAAGGAAAGAAGAAGCGCGGGCCGCTATAAACGAATGGGCTGCGGCAAATACTTCAGGCAAGATCCGCGAACTGCTGAAGCCGGAAATTTTAACCGAACTTACCCGCCTGGTGCTCACCAATGCCATTTATTTCAGGGGAAACTGGGC
>JAAYJB010000214.1 GCA_012523155.1 Synergistaceae bacterium
CCACGTCGTCGCGGCAGATCGGCATGTTCCTGGTGATCCTCGCCATCGTCAGCGCCGCCATTGTCGCGTTCATCATCTACACCCTTACCCTGGGGAAAATACGGGAGATAGCGGTGCTGAAGCTTATAGGCACGAAAAACCGGACCATAGTGTCCATGATCCTCCAGCAGGCTGTCGGGCTCGGTGTGCTCGGGTTCATGACCGGAAAGATAGCAGCTACTTTCTGGGCTCCCTTTTTCCCCAAGTTCGTCCTCCTCCAGGCCAGGGATGCGGTGACAGGATTCGTCGCGGTGATGGTCATGTGCGTTCTTGCGAGCATACTGGCGATCCGGGCGGCCCTGAAGGTCGACCCTGCCGATGCAATAGGAGGCTGAGATGGCTGAAACCGGAAAAAGAGGAATAACGATAGAAGGGCTGCGAAAGCGCTACGGATCGGGTGATACCGCCGTGGACGCGCTTAAGGGGGTGGATATGACCGTTTCTCCCGGAGAGGTGGTCGGCCTTATCGGTCCGTCCGGGTCGGGGAAAAGCACGCTGCTCAAGTGTCTCGGCGCGGTCATCGAGCCCACCGGGGGACGAATGACCCTCGGCAGTGACGTGATTTACGACGGAAAGTGGAAAATAAAGGACCTCAGGGCGCTCAGGAGAGACAGGATAGGATTCATCTTCCAGGCTCCCTATCTCATTCCGTTTCTTGATGTCACGGACAACGTGGCCCTGCTTCCCATGCTCGCGGGTCACCCCGACGGGGAATCCAGGAAAAGGGCCATGGAACTTCTGGAAGCCCTTGACGTGGCTCACAGGGCTTCCGCAATGCCGTCCCGGCTTTCCGGAGGAGAACAGCAGCGGGTAGCCATAGCCCGTGCCCTGGCGAACCGTCCGCCCGTCATACTGGCTGACGAGCCCACTGCGCCGCTGGACAGCGAACGGGCCCTCTCTGTGATCACCATACTGAATGCCATGGCGAAACAGTACGAGACAGCGATCATCGTGGTGACCCATGATGAAAAAATCATTCCCACCTTCCGGAGGATCTACCACATCCGGGACGGTAAAACAGAGGAAATGGCAGGCGAAGGCCGTTCCGTCGAGATAAAAAAGAACAATCAATCAGAGGAGGAGACAGCATGATCACGAGAAACCTTGCAGATTTTGGACCTATGGGAAACGCCCATGGAGTGGACGCCAGGAACATCTACGATACCGACGACGCCGTTCTGACGGTGATCACCCTGAAACCCGGCCAGTCCCTGAAGCGGCACATTACGCCGGTGGACGTGGCGTTCTACGTCCTCGAGGGGAAGGGAACAGTGGAAATAGGTGAGGAGAAGCAGGAAGTGGGCAAAGACACGCTCATCGAAAGCCCGAAGGATATAATGCACTGCTGGTACAACACCAGCGGTGAAGACCTTCGATTCCTGGTGCTGAAGGCCCCGAAACCGAACAGGAAGACAGTCTTCGTCGGTTCCTGATCAAAGGGGCTTAGAGGGGGCCGCTTTCCGGATCACCGGAGGGCGGCCTCTTCCCATCCCTGCACCCTGAGTACTGAGAGAAAACTCTCTGCGGGAGGGCAGAAGATGTCACACCGTTTCCCGGTGAAAGGATGAAGAAAAGACAGCTTCACCGCGGCCAGCATCAGCCGGCTGCAGCCGAACTGCTCCCGGAAGAAGCGGTTGTGGCGTCCTTCCCCGTAGGTTGTGTCTCCTACGAGAGGATGGAAAATGTGCTTGAAGTGCCTGCGGATCTGCCGTCTTCTTCCCGTAAGGGGACGGATCTCGGCCAGGGAATATCTCGTGGTGGGGAATTTCGACACGGCGAAGGGCAGCTCCGCCTTCGCCAGGCGGCGGAAGGCCGTTCGGGCTTCTCTTTCCGTACCTGTCTCCCCTGCCCTGTCCCGAAGGCCGCCGAGGTCATCGGGAAGGGGATGATCGATGAGCCCTTCGTCAGGAAGCCATCCCCTCACCACGGCAAGGTAGGTTTTTTCCACGGCGCCTTTTCGAAAGAGCGTTGTTCCTTCCCGGGCCGCATCCCTGGCGGATGCGAAAAGAAGGATACCCGACGTGGGGCGGTCAAGACGGTGAAGAGGGTAGAGCCGCCGTCCCGCCAGGTTTCTCGCCTCCTGGAGGGCGAAACGTGTCTCCCCCCTGTCAAGGGGGGACCTGTGGACAAGCATCCCCTCCGGCTTGTGTACAGCCAGGAACCAGGGATCCTCGTAGATAATGGACACAGTTCCTCCACTATTCTTCCCCATCCGTTTTTTCCCCTCCTTCTTTATGGTAGTATACAGTATGATGATCATTCAGGGAGATGAGTGCTCGTGGCAATCGGCAGGGAAGCGGAAAGAGAGGAAGTCGCCTCCATCATGAGGCGGCTGTACATCCGGGAGCTGACAACTTCCTCCGGGGGCAACGTGAGCCTCCGGTGCGGAGACGTTATACTTATTACTCCTTCGGGTACGGACAAGGGAGAGATGATCGCTGATGAGATCGGTGCCGTAACCCTGGACGGGAAAAGCCTTATTCCCGGACTGAAGCTCAGCATCGAGACGGAGATGCACCTGGAAGTGTTCCGGAACCGGCCCGACGTGTCGGGTATCGTTCACGCCCACCCTGTCACTGCCTCCGCTTTCACTGCCCTGGATGCAGAGATTGACACCAGGCTTACCGCCGAGACCTGGCACGTCCTCGGTGTACCTGTCAGGGCCCCTTATGCCCTTATGGGGACGGAGGAACTCGCCCGCGTTGTCGGGCAGGCGGTCAGGAAGGGAAATGCTGTGATAATGGAAAATCACGGGGTCCTTACAGTGGGTGACACGCTCTTTCAGGCCTTCGACCGCATGGAGGTCCTCGAGGCTGCGGCCCGGATGACCTGGATCGCGGCGACCATGGGATGCA
>JAAYJB010000215.1 GCA_012523155.1 Synergistaceae bacterium
CACTGGTCCATTACCGGAAACCAATGTCTGCATCAAGGCGTTCACCTCGGATAACGTAACGACAGCGCCCCCTTCGGCTCCCTCAGGTCCTGAAAACGGAGGAGAAGGAGGGGGAGGGGGATGCAGCGTTGCTGCGATGCCTCCAATGGCTCTCGCCCTTGCAATACCGCTGCTTTTCCTTTTCAGAAAGTAGGCGAAGAAATACAAAGCGCCCTCCATTAAGGGGGGCGTTTTTTGCAGGTGAAAGGGTTCAAATGACTGTCTTTTTCGCCCATGATACAATACATCCGTACATTTCTGCGCGACTGGGAGGTATAGTCATGACTGCATGGCAGAACATGGCCGAACGGATGGTCCGGGAGCAGATCGCTGCCCGGGGGATACGGTCGGAAGGGGTATTGAAGGCCATGATGTCGGTACCGAGGCATCTGTTTCTTCCCCCTTCCCTTGAGGAAAGCGCGTGGATCGACAGTCCCCTTCCCATAGGCGAGGATCAGACCATTTCTCAGCCCTATATTGTGGCGAAGATGACAGAGCTTCTTTCGCCAGAAGAGGGGGAAGAAATACTGGAGATAGGCACAGGGTCCGGCTACCAGTCGGCGGTGCTTGCAGCCATGGGGGCAAGGGTCACGAGCCTCGAGAGGATCCGGACCCTGGCCGAGAGTTCCGGGAAGGCGCTTGCCGGCCTTGGATATGCCGTGAAGGTATTGTGGTCCGACGGAACTGAAGGGGGCAGGCCGGAAGGTCCCTTCCACGGCGTGCTTGTAACTGCAGCTGCCCCCGAATTGGAGGAGTGGTGGTCGGAAGTGCTTCTGCCGGGAGGACGGCTTGTAGTCCCCCTCTCCGTTGCTTCGGGAGGGCAGAGGATGCTGCTCAGGGTAAAAATACGCGGAAAGAACTATGATGATACCTGGCATGATTACTGCCGGTTCGTGCCGCTGCTGAAGGGGCGCAGGGGACAGGAGCCGGAAGAGTGAAGGAGTGAAACCGGACAGGAATATGAAAGAAAATAGTCTTTTTTCCGTGCGGTCCCTTGCCGTTTCTGGTCTTGTGGCTGCCGTGTACGCAGTGGTGACCCTTTTGTTCGCCCCGATATCCTACGGCCAGATACAGGTGAGGATATCCGAGGCCCTGACGGTGCTCCCGTATATCATGCCCCAGGCGGTTCCCGGGCTTTTCATCGGGTGTTTCATCGCCAATTTTATCGGTGGATTTGGTGTCCTGGATGTGATCCTGGGGAGTTCTGCAACGCTTATCGCGGCTTTGCTGACTGCACGCATGCCCAACGTGTACCTGGCCGCACTGCCTCCGGTGGTTGTGAACATGGCGGTTGTGGGGGGCTATCTTTCCGTGATCATGGATGTGCCGTTTCCTGTATGCGCCATGTATGTTGGACTGGGTCAGGTCGCCGCATGCTATTTTCTCGGTGTGCCCCTCGTGCTGCTTCTTGAGAGGAGAATGAAAAAGGGCGGGAATGATCCCGCCCTTTGAAGATTACGTTTTTTTCTTCCACTTCGTACCGTCGGGGGTGTCCTCGAGGATGATACCCCTGGCGGCCAGTTCGTCCCGTATCTCGTCGGATCTCCTGAAGTCTTTCTTTTTCCGCGCCTCGTTCCTTTCCGCGATCAGCTTCTCTATTTCAGTGCCATCCTCCCGGGCTTCCTCGGCCGGAAGGATGCCCATGACCGAGTCGAGCCTGCGGAAGAATTCAACTGCGGCATCGAGGACCTTTCCGTCAAGGGGTTCATTTTCCTTCAGATAGGTGTTTACAGTTTTGACACCGTCGAAGAGGATGCCGATAGCGGCTGCGGTGTTGAAGTCGTCGTCCATTGCGGCCCTGAACTTTTCCTCGAGTGCAGTAAATGCGGAGAGAATTTCCGGGCTGCCGCTTCCGTCGGCTTTCTTCCTGTTGTCTATGGCATAGCGGAGGTCGGACCAGCAGTTGTCAAGCCGTTCCATGGCGCTTTTCGCCTGGAGCAGGCTGTCTTCGGAGAAGTTGATGGGCGAACGGTAATGGGCACTGAGCATGAAGAACCGTATTGCCCTGCCCGGATACTTTTCAAGTGCCGCTCTGGCCGTGAGGAAGTTTCCGAGCGACTTGGACATTTTCTCCTTGTCGATGAGCAGGTAGCCGTTGTGGATCCAGTACCTGGCAAAGGGTTTCCCCGTGGCGGCTTCCGCCTGGGCGATCTCGTTCTCGTGGTGGGGAAATGTGAGGTCCGTTCCTCCGGAGTGTATGTCGAGGGTGTCGCCGAGATATCTCATGGACATGGCGCTGCACTCGATATGCCAGCCCGGGCGTCCCTCGCCCCATGGGCTCGGCCATGAAGGCTCGCCTTCTTTCTTCGACTTCCAGAGGGCAAAATCGAGGGGATGGTGTTTGCGTTCGTTCACCTCGATGCGGGCGCCGGACTGAAGTTCTTCGATGCTCTGCTTGGAGAGGGAGCCGTACTTCGGGAAGCTGCCCACGTTAAAAAATACGTCCCCGTCCACTTCGTAGGCGTGCCCCTTTTCGATGAGGGTGCTCACGAGATGGATAATTTCATCCATGTGTTCGGTGGCGAGCGGGTTGTGGGTGGCCCTCCTGACCCCCAGGGCGTCGGCGTCTCTGTAATATTCCTCGATAAACCGGTCAGCCAGCTGCCGGACGGTGATTCCCTCGCGGTTGGCACGGGCGATCATTTTGTCCTCTATGTCTGTGAAGTTCTGGACAAATGTCACCGTGTACCCGATATACTCGAGATACCGGCGGAGAACGTCGAAAACGATAAAGGGCCTGGCGTTGCCGATATGGAAATAGTCATATACGGTGGGACCGCAGCTGTAGAAGCCAACGTGCCCTTCCTTTACGGGAACAAAGGGTTCTTTCCTGCGCGTCAGGTCATTGTAGAGAACAAGACTCATTATCAGCACCTCCAAATGCTTTACGGTCGAAACTCCAATGCTTTCATTGGCCTTGGAACAGGGCGCATTCAGTGATGAAGTCCAAAAGTGCAGCGGACTGCGTGGTGAAGGCACTGTATGCC
>JAAYJB010000216.1 GCA_012523155.1 Synergistaceae bacterium
TCATCCCCGTATTTTTGAGCAGGTGCAGGAGTGCCAGTACGCCGCCTGCCTTGCAGGCTATATTTTCTAGAAGGACATAGGCAAAGAGGCAGTCGTCCACATCGTGACCGTTCCGGGCACATCCCACTACTTTTCCTCCGAAATAGAGGGGAAGTGCCTTGTGGTGCGCCGTTTCTTCCGCGATCTCCTCAGACGTGTGACCGGCCTCAAGCCGTGAAAGTATCTTTTCATTCATTACCGGGCTTGCGGAAAGCTTCTCCTTTACAGAAGCTGCAAAAGACTGCTCCAGCCAGATTATATCGAAGACATCGCATATATCCAGAAGGCCGAGGAATTCATCCTCGGGCATGATCTCACCATAAGCGCCGTAACGTGACGATCCGGAGAGACGGTTCCCGTGCCAGGGCTGCGGCGACCGTTCCAGGGTTTCGAGGTCTATTCCTCCGACATACGCCTGGTTTGGCGCATAGTCCCTGGCGTCCTCGTACGACTGAAGAAAAGAGGGCAGTTCCCTGAGAAAATCAGTCTCTCCCTTTGTCTCTCTCTCTATGTACGGGGTATTTCCGTAGTGTACCCCTGTTTCAGGGGCATGGTTCAGGCAGTAGGCACAACCTTTGATTCCCACGGTGGCCATTGGCTCCAACCTCCTTGTACTTTTTCTCTCTGTGCAGTACAGGGGACGGAAAACTCCGTCCCCTTCCTTCCAACTTTTATCAGTCGGTAAATACGGTCTGTTCCGAGACTTCCGTCTGAAGCGCCTTCAGCGCCTTCTCCACGAGATGTCGCCGGATCTCCTTTTCCTCGCTCATGGTCCTGGAGGGATCTCCCAGGGGGTAGGGTATGGCAACTGCCGGTACGATCCTGTTCGCTCCCACCGTGAGAGAAATGGGGACAATGGTGCATACATGAACGACCGGGAGGCCTGCACGCTCAATTTCCTTGACCATCGTTGCACCGCAACGAGTGCAGGTTCCTCAGGTGGATGTGAGGATGACGGCAGTCACGCCATCGGCCTTGAGCCTGGAGGCGATCTCCGTGGCAAACTTTTTCGCGCTTGCAACGGCGGTCCCGTTGCCCACCGTGGTGTAAAATTTGTTGTGGAGCTTTTTGAATACACCCTCTTTTTCCATGTCGCGAAGCACGTCTACGGGAAGGACCCTGTCAGCGTCCTGATCGGCATACGTAGCGTCATAACCGCCGTGAGCAGTACAGTACGCTTCGGCAGTGAGATCCATAACGCTGGTGATGTCGTACTCGCCGAACTTGCTGGCGCTGGACGCCTCTATATGATCAGGATTCCCCTTCGGGCAGATGCCTCCGGAAGTGACAAGGGCGATCACGGCGTTTTTCATGTCTTTCACAGCCGGGTTCGGGGCCACGCGGTCGAAGACCGGCATGGGATATTCCGTTACGAACGGTTCCCCTTTAAGCTTCGCTGTGAACATGTCTACGGCCCGTTCTGCTGCAAGCTTGTCATAGAACTTGTTCTTCCGTATGCCACGCTCTATGTAGCCTTCTTCCGCAGGTGTTCCTATTTTCTCGCCCCTGAGAAGCTTGAGAACAAGTTTTGCCATTGCGGGAACCGCAGCGCGCATCCCGGCCGCGCTGTCGGGGGTCTCCACGATATAGAAGCTTTTTTTGTACATCTCGACTCCCGGGTTCTCGGGGAACATTCCCGATACTGCAGGGATATTGAGGTTCTTCACTACCGCTTCACATACTCCTCCGCAGGCGGTGCCGTAGCGGCCGGCGTTAAAAGCGGGACCTGCAATGACCGCATCGGGTTTGTACTTTTTCATCATTTCAAGGATGCCGGCGGTAGCTTTTTCAATGTTGGAAGCGAAATAGGAGTCGCCGCAGACAACCGTAGCGACGATCTCGGCCTCGGAACCGAGAGCGGCCTTAAGGGCCATTCCCGGCCCGACGACACCCTCCCGCACCTCGGGAGCGACGTCTGCTTTCTCCTCGCCGCCGATCCCGGCATAAAACTGGTTTATATAGTGTACGATCCGGTATGACACAATTACTCCCTCCCCTTTTATAGGGTGTACCTGCTGAACTGTGCCCGAATGCCGCTCACGGCTTCAGACAGCTTCTCAGGGTCGAGGACCATTTCCATCATGCTGATCTGCTCTTCCCAGGCGTTTGCATCGCATTCGTCCCGAATCTCCTGTTCAAAAATATGATATACAGCGAGTCCAGACTGGACTCCTGCCAAGGGACCTGCATAGGTGGGATCTCCGTTGCTCACCGTTTCGGCATAGATTTCTGCGCCTTCGGCGTCGGATGAACCCAAAATGACGACCACGTTTTCGGGGCCGTACTTCTCAGCGGCATCCTTGATGCGCTGCTGATTCTGCAGATCCATGGCTCCTGCTGCGGTTCAGACGAAACATTCGGTTACCGAGAAAACAATATCGGCGCCGCTGTCCTTTAAGCATGCTTCCATGGCGGGCCCGGGAACGCCGTCGCGCTCACCAAGCAGGAGTACTTTTTTTCCGGCCAGTTTTGCCATGCTTTTGCACCTCCCTCATTGGTATTCGTTGTTTTCGCTCGTTTTCTGCCTCAGATCGTGTAGGCACCCAGCTTCGTGAATCCAAGCTCACTGGTTGAACCGAGAATGGCCTGGAGTTCCACAGTAATGGAACCGTCGGCTGCAAGAGATCCCTGCCATCCTCCGGCAATTACATTGGCCTCTTCAGGTACTCCGATGACTTTCTTCATGGGCGGCAGCACGATGACCTCGTTGGCATTTCCTGCAGTGACACAGGCATCTCCCTCAGGGCAGGAGTCTGCAAGGGACTGGCTTGCTCCGTCCTGTCCGGCGTACTCATCGGTAAGGAGGGTGGTCCTGATCCCGGCACGTTCTGCTTTCCAGCAGTTCATGATGAGGTCAGCGTCAGGGTTGCCGAACCCTTCCTCGGAAATAAGCAGACCGTCTACACCAAGGGTTTTCGCCAGGTTGATGCTGTAGGAGGAACTGCGCTTCTTGTCGGCGAGGGTGACGTTCTCATTGGTCACAATACAGCCGAGGAAGTTGAAGTCCTTGCCGTGGCGCCTGAACATGTTATGGATAACCGGGTTGTTCTGGTGGGAATAGGTATTGTTCTTGTCGCAGGCTGACACGCAGTTGCCCGATACGATGGCTCCGTCCATGACCTCCGTGGGGTTGAGGAAGGTGGGAAGGATCTTTTTCACATCCACGCCGTAGAGATACGTATCGTGAAGAAGGCCCTGGGACTGGAGCATATACAGGTAGGCAACTTTGGGCAGCCCGGGATGGGCGGCCATTGCGTTCTTCAGGCACGGGGTCTCGTAGGTCTCGACCTGGTCGGCGGCCGTGCCGAGGCACTTCTCGGCCAGGTACGCGGCGGTTTTCAGGCCGGCCATCCTGCAGGCCGTCTCATAATCGTGCTTCTCCACTCCCTCGACGTTTTCGAGGATGACCACAACATTGCAGGTCCCGGAATAGGGAGTGTACTCCGCTCCCGGACCGGTCATGTCGATGATGCCTTCCTGGAAGCGGACTATCTTGCCGGTGGTTACTACGGCAGCCCCGGAAAGCACAAGGGTCTTGCCCTCACCGACCGTGTCGACATCGGAAACCATGCCCGGAAAAATCCCTCCGGGGCCTTCCATCTTGAAACGGGGCTCGACAACGTCCTTCACGGGAAGAATGCGGACACTCTCGCCGGGCATGGCGAAATCCACATCCACCTTCGCAAGACGTTCGTCACCTGAAAGAACGGAAAGAAGTTCTTCCTTGTTCACCGTAAGCACGCCGCCCCGGGCAAAGGTCTTGTCACCCCAGGCCAGCTTATTGATTTTTACCTTGTGCAGCTCAAGCTTCATGGTTATCTGTTTCCCCCCTTTGTGGGCGCGAAGGCTACTTCAAAAGAGCCTCCACATTTTCCCTGATCTTTTCCAGGGTCACGTCTCCTCCGCCGATCCTTGCGATCTCGGCACCGTCCTTCAAGAAAAGGAAGGCAGGCAATCCCATAACCTTGTTTGCTATGGCAACTCTCCTGTTCTCGGAAACGTTCACGGAACAAAACTTCACCTTGCCCTCGAATTCTTCCGCCATCTTGTGGACGTTCGGGAGCAGCGCCATGCAGGGGCCGCACTTTGGCCCCCAGAAGTCTACGAGAACAGGGAGAGCGCTTTCCTTTACCTCGGCGTCGAAATTCTCTTTCGTCAATTCGATCATTATCTTCACCTCCCTTCAATGACTGTTCTTCAAATCTTCCCGGGGCCAGAGGCCATAGCGGGAAAGGCTTTCTTTCATCAGCTCCGCGTCGAGAAATGCGAAATCATCGCGGACATCTTCAGGCATATCATCGTCTGACGGGATCCTCGACTTCTCTGGAGAATACACTCCGAGAGCGTTTTCCATGTAATCCAGAGACTGAATGTCCGGAATCTGCGTCTTTTCTTGTCGGGCATATTCCAGAAGAATGGATCTGTAAGGGTGCTGGTGCGGGCGCAGATTCCCGTAGAGGGGGTGGGAAAGAAGCTTCCATCCGGAATGGACGAGATCCCTTGCCCGTATGAGCACATTCAGGGAATCGCCTTCGACGAACTCGGCGCAGCGGATATTGTTGTTCAACAGGGGATTATTGGTTACAAGAAGCCTGCGACAGGACATACAACTGCCTCCCTATGCCTATAGGCAAGACACTCTCTGTCGCATAGCCCCTTTGGGAAGAAAGGAAACCGCATCGGGGAGCTATTCATTTCAGAGACCCGTCCGGCCGCAATCCTTTCGCCTGAGAGTTTCCGCCCTTCCTTTTCGGTCAGGCATTGCCCCTTCGGCGCTTTCCCGGTATGCAGGAAAGTCTCTCTCGCAGCTTTCATCCGGA
>JAAYJB010000217.1 GCA_012523155.1 Synergistaceae bacterium
AGAAGGGCTGCGGCGAAAATCAACACCGCCACAGCCCCCGGATTCCAATTTTTACTGGTTCGCCTGTCCGTGAAACAGGACACCGTCCTCTGTCCTCCGAATACTAGAACAGTTCTCCGAAGCCGAAGTGAGTGAAGGACTCATTCTCGCCGGTAGCGTAATCAAGCCTGAAATTCCCAAGAGGAGTCTTTACCCTTACACCCAGTCCCCAGGCGTCGTGAAGGTCTGAAAAACCGAAGCTGCCCTCGGAGGTTTCCCATGGACGGGCAAATGGCTTCCAGGCATTTCCGACGTCATAAAACAGAACGAGGCCGAACGTCTTTTCCACGGGAATACGAAGTTCGAAGTTCGCGAGCAGCATTTCCGCACCTTCAAACTCCCCGTCATCGTATCCTCTCAGAGAGTTGCTTCCACCAAGTGAATACAGGCTGGCAACGGGAAGCGTCCCCGTTGAAAAACCTGCCCGGAGGCGGGCGGCAAAAATTGCCGGGTTATCATCGTCTCCTATCTGCCTGTTGAAAAAATCCCCGAGTCCCTTGACCGGGACATAGTACCGTGCCTGCAGCCAGTACTTAGTGTAGCTGTATTCGCCTCCGAGAGCCTCGAAAGCATGCTCCACGTTGAGGTCGATGATGTCTCCCTTTGCATAACTCAGGTAAGGGTCCGTGTTGTTTCTGGTAATCGTTCCCTGTACCGAGAAAATTTTCCCCCTGGTCAGCTCCTGGGCCACGTCGTAAGTCGGATCCTCGGGGGGAACGATCTTGTCCCTGATATTTGACGCATCCATTTCCCGCCAGTCAAGGGTCAGGAACCAACTGTACCTTTCATCCCTGCCGAACTTTTTCCCGGCTCCTATGTAAAAATTTTTCATCTCGTCGTCAAATCTGAGCTGGCGCTTTCCGCTCCGGTAATAGTACCGGTTCTCCCATTTTCTGCTTAGAATCCCGATTTTCCACGCGTAATATTTGGAGTCCATGTACGGTTCACGGTATGAAACCCAATACTGCTCGTTGTCTCCGGTCTCGAACCCGACCTCTCCGATATGCCCCAGGCCGCGCCAGTTGGTATCTGTATAGGAGAGCCCGCCGGACCAGCCGCTCTCAGTTCCATGGCTTATTGACAAGCCGATCCTTCCTGTTTTCTGCTCGGAAACGGTTATGATAATATCTGTTTCCTCGGGATCTTCACCTGGCTCGAATCCAACGCTGACGTCCTCGAAAAAACCCTTATTCTGGAGCTTGTTGAGGGAATGCCTGAGCACTGTCGCATTGAAGGAATCGCCCTTTTTGAGCTTTATTTCTCTTTCTATGACGAACGTCTTTGTCCTTTTGTTTCCCTGGATAATTACCCTGCCTACCCTGGGTTCTATTATCTGCACGTCAATAATACCGCCGTCTATCCGTACATCGGCGATCTTCACCATGACATAGCCGTCTTTGTGGTAAAGCTCCTGGATCCTGTCAAGGTCATGTCTGAAAAAGACCCTGTTGAAAACATTGCCCGGTGTAGTGAAAACTACTTTTGACAGTTGCT
>JAAYJB010000003.1 GCA_012523155.1 Synergistaceae bacterium
GACCTGCTCGATAACGGGGCGGTGAACGCGGTCCTGAAAATAATAACGAACCCCTGGGCCGTCGCGGGTGTGGGCTGTTTCGGCATCTCGTTTATTTTTCTGAGCGCGGCATTGACGCGGACCGACCTGTCTATCGCATATCCGTTCATGGCGGGCCTCGTGTTTCTGCTGGTCCTCGGCGTGTCGGTGCTCTTTTTCTCGGAACAGGTCAACCTGTGGAGAATCGCGGGGATGGCTGCCATCCTCTGCGGCATCTGGATGATATCCGTTAAGGGGTAAATGTTGCGGTTTCGAAGCCAACGCACCGCAGAACATCAAAAAAACAGGACAGAGGGGAAAATAATACCCCCCCTCGGGAAAGGGGAGCGGCTTCAGCATGAATGTATCGGCAATTGTTGAAAAGGCAAACGCTATGTCGGAGAAAATCACCGGGCTCCGTCACCGGTTTCACGCAAATCCGGAACTTCCATGGGAAGAAAAGGAGACATCCCTTTTTATAGAAGAATATCTCCGAACGCTTGGGCTCGAGAATATCAGGAGAGGCTTCGGGGGCACTGAAAGCGGTGTCATGGCTGACCTCAGGGGAGCGAAGCCGGGGCGGTGCGTTGCCCTGAGGGGAGATATCGACGCTCTTCCGCTGAACGAGGAGAACGATCTTCCCTACAAATCGACAAAACCCGGCGTAATGCATGCCTGCGGCCATGATGCCCATACAGCCGTCCTGCTGGCGGCAGCGGAAATATTGTCGTCAATGAAAGACGAGCTCTGCGGTACGGTCCGGTTCCTCTTCCAGCCGGCGGAAGAAGCCGGGTATAATTCCGGTGCGCCTAAAATGATAGAAGAAGGTGCTCTCGACGGAGTGGATGCCATCGGAGGGCTCCATGTCTGGGCACTGCTCCCTGCCGGAAGGCTGGGATGCCGGCAGGGGCCGATCATGGCTTCCGCGGACATTTGGGATATCAAAATCCAGGGTAAGGGGGGGCACGGCGCCATGCCCCACAATGCCATCGACCCGACTATAACGGCAGCGACAGTTATCTCGTCTCTCCAGACAGTGGTGAGCCGGGAGATGGACCCCCAGGAAACAGTTGTTCTCAGCGTAGGGAAGCTTGAGGCGGGAACTGCCGTGAACATTATCCCTGACACGGCCAGGGTCGCCGGAAACGTCCGGACCACCAGCAGGGATGTGAGGGCCCGCATGGAAGGAATAATCCGCAGGGTCGCTGACGGGATATGCGCCGCCATGAGATGCACTGCGGAACTGACCTATACCCCCATTTACCCGGTGACGGTGAACGACCCGGGGGCGACGGAGGTAATGCGTTCAGCGGCTGTGGACGTTCTGGGCGAGGAGAATGTAGTGGAAGTTCCGGTGGCGATGGGGTCTGAGGATTTCAGCTACTTCGGTGAAAAAGTTCCGGCTGCCTACGTATTCCTGGGGATAGCGGACGAAGAAAAGGGAACGAATAACCAGCATCACAACCCGAAGTTCAATGTGAACGATGAAGTGCTCCCCCGCGGGGCAGCTTTGCTGGCAGCCTTCGCAATGCGGATGAACGGGGAGAGTTGCCCTCATAAGTAAAAGAGCCGCAAAACATGGAAGCCCCGGAATAGTAATCCCGGGGCTTCCATGTTTTCTCAAAACGTGTGGCTACTCCACATCGAAATCAACGATCTGGTCGGGTTCCCCCCGGTCCCCGACGAACATCTCAACCTTGAACGAGCCCTGGGGCCAGGGATTGTCGTTGTTGGTCAGGGTGCTGTAGACATAGATGTTGGATCCGTGGCTGCCGTTTGTTATCTCCACATCGGCAATGTGCTGATTCTGAGACACGAAGAACCATGAAAAACGGATCTTTGTGTCCGGCGGTGCCGAGAGAAGCTTTGCAACGGCGAAAAAGGCAGGAGACTCAGGTGTATAGGATATGAGCCTGTCGAGAGGTTTTCCGTTTTTCACCAACGATGTCAAATGCCCATCCACAAGCCTGGTTGTTTCCGCCGAAAGCGCCGGTTCCTGTACATCCGCGGCCCCTACGGGCAGGGCGAACCAAAGTATTGTGAAAACAGCTGCACAGACTGCCAGTTTTTTCCCTCTCATTTCTCATACCCCCTGAAATAGAATGATCCTCCCGGTACTGTCGGGAGGATTGTATCACAGGTATCAGTCAGGTTTAAAGCTTCAAAAAGCCTGATAGTTTATGTCAAAAAGCGGCAACGAGCTTTGCGTTCTGGATTTTTGCAAGATTGCGGGATACCCGCCCCCAGTAGACCGACGCCGGCCCGCCATAATAGCGTCCGAGAGCGGTTTTTGTATCTCCGTAGGCTTTGAGGTACCTGGAAATAAGAAGGCTTCCGGCAGCTATACCCATTTCCGGGTCGTTTAAATCTTCTTCGTTCATGATCCCGTTCGCCTGGAGGAGACCGGCGTGGACTTTCCACATTACCTGCATTATTCCCGCCGCACCGGCGGCGCTTTTGGCTTCTGGCCTGAAATGGCTCTCCGTGTGTGCCACAGCGACCACGAGGTCAAGAGGGACGTTGTATTTGAACGAGTACTTGAGGAACGCATTCGCCTGTACCAGGGATGATCCCCTCGAAACGTCGCTGTTCTGTGCCTGAATGAAATCCGACAGGGAACTGATGTTCTCAGCTGCAGCAGAGAGGATCACCCTGACTGCTTCGTGTGAATCCTCGAGAAACCCCGCCGCTGTGTCTCCCGAAGTATCGAGGTGTTGCGCCAGCTCACTGAGGATCACTGAAGGGATCCCGTGATTTTCATGCAGTGAGGAATAACACGGAGAATTTTCACCGAAAAAAGTTGATTCGTTTCGTCTGTCTGATGCTGAAACTATATACCCGGCCAGGAAAAAGAACAAAAGAACCACGATACATTTTCGTATCACCTGGTTCATTGTATTCCCTCCTTTTTTCGCAGAACAAATTCCTCCCGGGGGAAAATCCCCGTGGAAGGAATTCCGATTATAGCCCAAAGTCACTTCTTGGCAATTTTTGTCCGAAAATGTTAACCATATGCTGTATGAATTCATAAAGAATCGAATATCTGAACTTTATTTGAGAAGAATTTTGGGTATATAAGGCAGGAAAATAATGTTTTGTCTCGTGGAGGGGTACTTGTTTGAGCGGAAATTATTGTTGTATGCAAAAAATCTCGTATTTTTCTGTTGCCGGATGCTCATGTTGCGGATACAATAAATTTTATTAATGATAAATCAGTATTGTTACTTACCCTGCAGTCCCCGGAGGAACGAAAATGGGAAAATATACGAAAAAAAGAAAAGGTTTTACCCTCGTTGAGCTCCTTATGGTAATAA
>JAAYJB010000218.1 GCA_012523155.1 Synergistaceae bacterium
CTGATGACCATGGGAACGAGCCTTCTCATGCTCGTACCCCAACAGATCTTTTCCGGAATGAATTCCTTCGTCCTCATGGCCATTCCCCTGTTCCTCCTCTCCGGGGAACTCATGAACGTTTCCGGAATCACGGAGCGGATCGTCCGGTTCACCAACACCCTTGTGGGGCACCGAAAAGGCGGCCTCGGCCACGTCAATATTGCGGCCAACATCTTCATGGCAGGAATTTCGGGAGCGGCAGTGGCAGACGCGGCGGCGCTCGGCACAATGCTCATTCCCGCAATGAACAAATCCGGGTATTCCAAACCCTATGCCACGGCCCTCACAGGGGCCGCGTCCATCATCGGCCCCACCATTCCCCCGAGCATGGCCATGATCGTCTACGGATCAGTGGCGAACACGTCCATCGCGGGGCTTTTCGCCACCGGCTTTCTGCCCGGTCTCTTTCTCGGGCTTCTCATGATGGTTCTCAACCATATCATATCCTCCAGGCGGGGCTACCAGATGCAGCAGCGGAAAGCCTCACTGGGGGAGGTTTTCAGGGCCCTGAAGGACGGCATTTTCGCCCTCGGCATGCCGGTCATCATTCTCGGAGGCATACTCTCGGGCATCTTCACTCCCACCGAGGCAGCGGGTGTGGCCGTGGGCTACTCCCTCTTCGTCGGCCTGTTCATTTTCCGGACGCTGACGCTCCCCATGATCTGGCAGGCGCTGAAAAAAACCATATCCATATCGGGGGTCGCCCTGCTCCTCGTTTCGGTGGGGGGAATACTGAGCTGGGTCCTCACGGTCGCCCAGGTTCCCCAGACGATTGCCGCGGGGATGCTCGGCATCACGTCGAACAAGTATGTTTTCCTTCTCCTCGTCTGCGCCCTCCTGCTCGTGGTGGGCTGCTTCATGGACCTGACCGCGTCCATCGTCATCCTCACCCCCATCCTTGCCCCCATAGCCGCGCAGATGGGCATCCATCCCCTCCATTTCGGGATAACAGTGGTGCTTGCGCTCAATATCGGGCTCAACACACCGCCCGTGGGGGCTGTGCTCTTCGTGGTAGCATCCATCGGACAGATCTCCATGGAGAGCATCATAAAAGAGATCTGGCCGTTCGTGCTCTGCCAGCTTGGCACGCTCCTTCTCGTAGCGCTCGTCCCCTGGTTCAGCCTTCTGGTCCCCAGGCTGCTTGGACTGTATTAGGCATTTAAAATTTTTTGAGGAGGATTCCCGTGAACGATCTGCTTCTTAAAAACGCGGTGATATACGACGGCAGCGGAGGTCCCTGGTACCGGGGCGATGTGGCGATCAGGGAAGGAATCATCAATGAGATCGGAACCCTGACCCCCGGCTGTGCCTCCGAAACCATCGACCTGGAAGGCAGGGTCCTCTGCCCGGGGTTTGTGGACGTGCATTCCCATTCCGATTTTTCCGCATTTCTGGTGAACGACGTGGACGGAAAAATCACCCAGGGCGTTACCACTGAAGTGGTCTCGAACTGCGGGCTGGCCATGACTCCGTCAGTTCCGGAAAGAGCCGGCCTGCTGCAGGAATACATGCGTCCCTACCTTCCGGAAGGCGTTTCCCTGCACAATGAGTGCAGCTCGCTGGAAGAGATGATGGACCGGATAGATTCATCCGGATACGTTACCGACCTGGCCTTCCATGTCGCACACGGTCCCCTGCGGATCGCCGCTCTGGGTTTTGACAACAGGAAAGCATCACCTGCCGAACTGGAGCTCATGAAAGGTCTTCTTGCGCGGGAGATGGAGAGCGGCGCCGTCGGCCTATCGAGCGGGCTCATCTACCCTCCGGGGTGCTTTGCCGATACTGACGAACTCGTGGAACTCTGCCGGGTCGCGGCCGCGTATGGGGGCATATACGCCACCCACATGCGGAGCGAATCGGGGGACACCCTGAACGCAGTTGCCGAGGCGATCGATATCGGCCGGAGAAGCGGCTGTGCGGTGCACATCTCCCATCATAAGATAATGGAACAACTGGAAGGCCTTTCCGAAAAGACCCTTGGAATGATGGAAACGGCGCAAAAAGAAGGAATCGACGTGACCTGCGACGTCTATCCCTACACGGCGGGATCCACCATGATAGGGGCCCTGCTTCCTCCATGGGTCAACGAGGGAGGCGCGGCCCGGCTCGTGGCCAGGGTCGCCGATCCAACCTGCAGAAAAAGGATCGCCGAGGATATGAAAAAGGAGATCCCCGGATGGGATAACTTTTCCAGGGCATCTGGACTGGCAAACATCCTCATATTCACGGCGGAGAAGGACAAAACCCTCGAAGGAAG
>JAAYJB010000219.1 GCA_012523155.1 Synergistaceae bacterium
AAAAGGCCCGCGGTCCTCCGGAAGGAAGCGAACGGATTCATCGCAAACCGTCTCCAGTTCGCACTGCTCAGGGAAGCGCTGCATATCGTCGAGTCAGGCGTCGCCTCCATGGAGGAAGTGGACGAGGCGGTGAAATCAAGCATCGGGAGGCGCCTGGCAGACACGGGTCCTTTTGAAACCGCGGATCTGGGAGGGCTGGATGTGTTCTCATCCATCGCTTCCTACCTCTTTGCAGACCTCTCTGCCGATACGAAACCACCCCGCCTGCTGACGGAGAAAGTCCGGGAAGGCCTCCTGGGAGCAAAAACGGGACAGGGGCTCTATAACTGGGAGCCTGAACGAAAGAAGGAAGTCCTTGAAGCCCGCACCCGGACACTCGTTCACTTCCTTCGGCAGGACAGGGCCGAAATCAAATAAAAACCGCAGCCCTGCCCGGGGCAAAAGCACCGAAAGAAATTCAGTCGATCACGCGAGGACCCGGGAAGAAAGAAGTTCCAGGGAGTTATTGTCCGGGTCCTCCACGTAGACGACCTTTTTCCCCTTGTTCGATCCTGCCGGGATAGTGCATACTTTCCCCGCGAATGTGACGCCGGCACTCCGCAGGCGTTCAATAAAGGCATCGAAATCGTCGGCAATGAAGCAGATATGGGCGCTCCCCACGTTGTTTGTGGCGGTGTCGATCTTTTTTCCAGGGGCGCTCATGTACTCCACAAGCTCGAATGAAGCATTGGGAAGCTTGAAATACGCCACCTTCACCTGGGCTCCCTTTATGCCGGTTATATCCTCGGAATAATCCGGGTCCCTCTCCCATACCCCCTCCAGCGGAATCCCAAGGAGATCCCTGTAAAAAGCGATGGACCTGTCAAGATTTTCCACTGTGAAACTCGGATGATGCAGCGATGAAATCACATTCTCTCCACCTTTCCAAAGAATTTTGTTCTCTTTTTCCAATATAGGATACGATTTTTTATTATAGCAAAAACAGGGTCGGTGTTTCCCGTTCCTTTTCTGATAATCTTTTCAATTACAGGATTTAATGCTAACATATTGTTATCAATCCGTCGGATGGAGGTTGGCATGGAAACCCTGAGAAAGCTCTCAATTCTCGCAGAAGGTGCGAAATACGACGTCTCGTGTTCTTCGAGCGGGAGCGGAAAGAGGCGGGGAGCCGTAGGAAACACCTCTCTTGGAGGTATATGCCACAGCTGGTCTGACGATGGACGGTGCATTTCCCTTCTGAAAATCCTGTTTTCCAACGATTGTGTCTTTGACTGCGCCTACTGCGTGAATCGCAGAAGCAGCGGAGTCGAAAGGGCTACTTTTACCCCGAAAGAACTGGCGGACCTGACGATCCAGATGTACAGGAGAAACTACATTGAAGGGCTTTTTCTGAGTTCCGCCGTGGTCCATTCCCCCGACGATACAATGATCCTTCTTATCCGCACCGCGAAGCTGCTCAGGCATGAATACGGTTTCGGGGGATACATCCACGCAAAGGCGATCCCGGGTGCTTCACCTCACCTGATCAGGACTCTCGGTTTCCTCGCCGACAGGATGAGCGTGAATATTGAACTGCCGTCGGAACCAAGTCTCAGGGCCCTTGCTCCGCAAAAGACGAGGAATTCCATCCTGGAACCAATGGCCTTCATCGGGGGAACCATCGCGGAGGAAAAGGCGGACAGAAAGCGGACCGGAAGGCGAAAGAACGCTTTTGTGCCCGCAGGTCACAGCACCCAGCTCATGGTGGGGGCATCCCCGGAAAACGATCGTGCCATTCTGAGCCTTTCCCAGGGACTCTACAAAAAGTTCGGGCTCAAAAGAGTCTATTATTCCGCCTATGTCCCTGTGGC
>JAAYJB010000220.1 GCA_012523155.1 Synergistaceae bacterium
AATCCGTTGAAATGGACGATGTAGGGCCCCCGGTCATTTCTCACCCTGACGGTCTCTTTTCCTTCCGTTTCGTGGATTTTCACCGCCTGCAGGAGCATCCCGTTGATCCCGTCGGCCAGCGTCAGCCTTCTGACAGTGCCGTCGGGAAGGGTCTCGAAATTCGGCAGGCCGAGGGAATTCCCTATGAGGAAACCGGATCCCTTTTCCACAATGACCGCCATGCCGTTTTCTTCCCCTGCGATTTCCTCAAGGGACGAGTTGATTCGGGACAGGGTGATGTGGGCCCCGAGAACACCCAGCAGTTTCCCGCCGCTTTCCGTGATCGGCGCTGCGGCGGAGACGGTCAGGTCCGGCATGATGAAGTGCTTGTAGACGGGGGAAAAGGCTGTTTTCCCCAGGCCTTTGGCGGTCCTGTACCAGTCCCTGGTCCTGGGGTCGAAGATCCCGGCCTTCACCGCAAGTTCTCCTGCGTTGTAATTTTCGCTGAGGGAGTAGTACCATGAAGCACCCCCGGTGGACCGGTCGTTTCGCATGATCTCGATCTCATTTTGAGGGTTTCTTCGGGCGCCGTAATATTCTCCCTCTTCCGAGCCGAAACTGAAGCTGTACAGCCCCTCTGTATGGGTCAAGAGAACGGAAGCAAAAAAACGCTCCCGCTGGGCTTCATTCCCCATGTCGATGACGCCCTTTTCGATCTGGTCTTTGTACACTTCCAGGATATGGGCAGGGATATTCATATATTCCTCGATCCTGCCGAATATACGTGTGTTGACCTCTTCGGCCAGGTGGGCCGTGGTTTCTCCCGTGGAGGAAAACCATCCGGAGAATATGAAGAAACCCACTATACCGGTGCATGCCGCGATCAGAACGATGAAAAGAAGCACGCCGATGCTTTTGATGGAGAGATTTTTCGAGTTCATTTCAGCCCCTTGCTTTTCCTTGAGAGTGAGGGATACTACGGGCACGAAAACACAGGATGTTCCTTTCATCAAAACGGAAAACGGGATGTTTCCCAATTTGCTTTCCAACACCCGGGAACGGATTTTTCAAAAAAATAAAGTCATTGCCCCTGATTTTTCCCCTGCGACAGATAATACTACATTATCAGTGAGTTTTGTCTCTGGTTTTTTGTGATTTTTTGCCCTTATTAAAGTTTTTTGCGGAATCCCTTGCATCCCGACGGCGAGTGGAGTACGGTACAAAGCAAAAAACGGTCATGGAGAGGAGCTTTGAGCCACATGGGAGACATTGTTGATTTTCTTTCGTTCAGGCTTTTTATCGGCCCGGCGGTTTTGCCTTTCTGTTATATCCTTGGCGCGGCAGGAATTCCCTTTGGAGTATGGCTGGCGGCGAAACGGACGGAGCGCTTCCTGGAAAAACAGGTACCTGAAGCCCACCGGGCAGGGGAGGAGTATGCTTCCGGCCGCGGATACAGGGGGAGGATCGTCTCCTTTTTTGCCCTCCTGTTCGTGATCAGTGAGATCCTGTGGCGCATCCTCTTTGAATTTTTAATGGCCTTTCTTCAGATGAGGGAGGCTCTTCTTTTCCTTATAAACAATCAGTAAATGCCTGGAGAGCAGAGAAACAAAAAACTTTTTATTCCGGCAGAAAAAGAGGGAAGAAAGATGAACTTGAAAAGGAAATGCGGAGAATCCATCCCTGGAACAGGGCCTGTATTTGAGAAGCAGGCGGTTCATTGGGTAATCCTCGGCCTCCTCCTTCTTACACTGTATGGGGTGAGCAGAACTGAGATAATCCGGGAAGGTTCACTGTGGGGATTAGGCTCCGTCCAATGGCTGTGGACTGCCGCAGGGCTAGCCGCAGCCCACCAGGTCTACGTTTGGTTTTGTTGGCGTATCGAGCTTCACCTGCGGTTTATAACCCGGCACCTTGGGAGGCGCGGATTTTCTCTCTACGCTTTCGGTTTTGCCGTTCTCGGAATCCTGAGGGCGGCAGCCGTGTTCTTTCTCGCTGCTGCAAACAGGGACACTCTTCCGGTGCATCCCGCGGTCCTTAAAAGCCTCGCCGTAATCTCCGCGGTGCCTTCCGTCTACCTAATGTATTCCGTTGCAAGGTATTTCACCTTCAGGCGTGCCCTGGGAGGGGATCATTTCTTTGAATCGTACCGGAACGCTCC
>JAAYJB010000221.1 GCA_012523155.1 Synergistaceae bacterium
GAATTTTCTTTTTATTTAACGATCCCGTATTCCCATTTTTGAACGACTTCAGCCGAAGAAAAGATGTTCGTGAGAGGAGCCGGACGGCTTCTCAGCTTTCAGTGTCGGGGAGGGATACGTTATGAAGAGATGGACAGCCTTGAAAATATATTTCATATCCGTTTTTTTGCTCGCGGGAATAACAGCGGCCTCACCGCCCGCAGCTGCCGCAGTGCTCACTGTAGGGCCGGGTGAAATGTACACGGTGATCCAGGATGCCCTGGACGCCGCCGCTCCCGGAGACACGATACAGGTACGGGCCGGCACCTATGTTGAAGACATCGAAATCAGTACGAACGATCTCACCCTGGTTTCAGTTGACGGGCCGGGACTTGCAGTTGTGGAAGGCGCAGGGGGCTCGCCGGATGTGATAGGTATCCGAACCGGTTTCGGCGTAACGATCGACGGGTTCCGGATCCTTCCGGGTTCCGCAGGGACGTTCGGTATTCACCATTTCGGAGGAGCACCCACAACTCCTGTCACGATCACGAACAATACCGCCGAAGATTTTTCATCACACGGATTTTCCTTCTTCTTCAGCAATATGGAAGGATCGGAATTCACGTTCTCAAACAACACCATGATCAATTGCAGAACAGGAAGCTACATGTGCGGATTCAACGGATGCACCGTTCGCATCACCGGCAATACGGCAACGGACTGCTACACCGGAATGGAGTGCGAGGAACTGGACAAGGGGCTGGGGGGAGACACGGAGATCACCGGCAATACGGTAACACGGGCCGCATCTCTCGGCCCGGGAGACGCGGGGATCGATATCCGATGCCCTGAGGATACGACCCGCATTTCAGGCAACAAGGTGAAGGGCCCCTTTCAATATGGAATTTACATCGAGTATCTTGGCAGCTTCGGGAGGACGCCGGCAATAGTTTTCGTCGAGAGCAATGCCATTGCCGGAACCGGGTACGGGATCTACTTCAACTACCTGCTGTACAGCATGCCGGCCGAGGTGACAGTGCGCTGCAACGAGGTGAAAAACGTCGATTACGGGATATACGTTGCTTCCATGAGTACCGGTCTTATTTCCCACGCGGATACGCACGTCCTATTCTCAGGAAACAGCATTCTGAACGCCGCGCTGTACGGCTTCTACAATAACACCGGGGAACTTCTGGACGGGAAGGAAAACTGGTGGGGAGACGCCGGCGGTCCATTCGACGACAAGTCCCTGCCCGGGACCCCGGACTACAATAACCCCTCCGGAACGGGAAGCAGGGTATCGGGATTCGTAGATTACGATCCATGGCTGAACGAACCTGCGGGAGCCGAAAAACCCGCACTCCTCTCCCCCTCCGACGGATCTGCGGGCGTGTCACTGACGCCGAACCTTATCTCCGGACCGTTCGTATCACTCCTTCCCGGGGTGACCCACAAGGCTTCGCACTGGCAGCTGGGGACTGCGGCAGACTTCACCTCCTGGCTGATGATCGACGAAGAAAGTCTTTCGGATCTCACCGCGAAGACTGTCGCAGCAAGCCTGGCAAATGGAACGGTCTACTACTGGAGAGTGCGGTACAGGGATTCAAATGATGTGCTCTCCGAATGGTCGGATACCTGGTCGTTCATCACCGGAGGATCTTCGGGAGGAGGCGGGGGCTGTGAAGCCGGCGGATTCGGTCCGGCGATGCTGCTTTTACTGGTTCCTCTTTGCCTGATGATGAAAAACAGGAAATAGCCGGGGCGTTTTTTGAACCGTAAGAGGAAAAAAGTGGAACGGCCCGCCTCCGCTTCAGGTTTTGAGGCGGGCCTTTCTTTTTCATTCTCTCCGTTTGCCTTATGGAAAAGAAGCCCTTACAATACCCCTATTCATTCCGGCCCGGCCGGAAATTTTCGGCTTCGCCGGAGAAAGGGGTTTACTTACACATGATCGCAGAAAAAGGAAAAAAGGTCCGCGTACACTACACCGGGACACTTGCGGACGGGGACATTTTCGATTCATCCACGGGCCGTGACCCTCTGGAGTTCGTTGTCGGCGCAGGACAGATGATCGCAGGCTTCGATCGTGGCGTGGAGGGAATGGCCGTTGGGGAAGAGAAAACGCTGACCCTTCCGCCTGACCAGGCCTACGGCGAGCGCAGAGATGACATGGTTTTCCAGGTGTCGCGGAATGTTATGCCGAAAGACTATACACCCTCCGTGGGAGACACCCTCCAGATGAGGACGAAGCAGGGAATGCCCATGAACGTGACCGTGGCATCGGTGGAAGAGGACAAGGTGCTGCTCGACGCGAACCACAGCCTCGCCGGGAAGGAACTGACCTTCAAGGTCAGGCTGGTGGAGGTCCTGGATTAGAGAGACTGTTTTGAGCCCGCCCTGAGCGGGCTTTTTTCATATCTGTTTCCGGGCGTTTATTTCCCGGGTAATCCAAAAGGAGCGTGTATAGGAAATGAATGACCGGTTTTTCTCCGCCGGGGCGGCACAAAGGACCCGGCTTCTTTCGGAAGGGAAATCCGGGAAAGGGCCGGCAGTTTACTGGATGTCCAGGGAGCAGCGTGCCCGGGACAACTGGGGACTCCTGGCGGCCCGAGAGGCCGCGTCGGAACCCGGAAGGGGGCTTGTGGTCCTTTTCTGCTTCTCCCCTTCTTTTTCGTCTGCATCTTCGAGGCATTACTCCTTTCTCGAGGGAGGACTCAGGGAAACGGCAGCGATACTGGAAGGATATAATATACCGCTCCTGTTCCTGTACGGCGACCCGGGGGAAAAGATACCCGAGGCATGCCGTCTCCTCGACGCGGCCCTCCTGGTGACCGATTTCGATCCCTATCCTGAAAAGCGCCCCTGGAAGAAAAACGCTGCGGCCTCCTCAGTATGCCCCGTATTCGAGACCGACGGGCACAATATCATACCGGCGTGGATCGTCTCACCCAAAAAGGAGTTCAGTGCGGCCACTTTTCGAAGAAAGGCCGCTCCCCTCCTCGACGAATGGCTCCTGGACTTTCCGCGGCTTGAACCTCTCCCGGCAGTTCCTCCTGTCCCGGAAGGCCTCTTTCTCTCTCTGGACCGTGCGCTGAAGTCCGTCCGGCGAAAGGCGTACGGACCCGCCATCTCGTGGATCAAGCCGGGAGAGAGCGCCGCATCGGAGGGGCTCTCCTTTTTTATCCGGAACAGGCTGGACAGCTACGGAGACCGGCGGAACAACCCCGCAGAAAACGGCACCTCGGATCTCTCACCCTGGCTCCATTTCGGACACCTCTCACCGCAGAGGGCGGCA
>JAAYJB010000030.1 GCA_012523155.1 Synergistaceae bacterium
AGGGGTACGCGATACTTGTAAATCAGGACTCCGAAGAGGACCGCCATAAAAATATACAGAGTTGCCGAGAAAGCGACGGCAGGGTCAGCGGCAAAGGACCCGGCGGAAAGCTGCAGGAAGACTGCAACAACCAGGATAAGCGCAAGTATGGTGAAGCACAGGAAAAGGATCTTTCCCTTGCGCCCTATCCATTTGTCAACCACTTCGCCCACTGATTTCCCGTCGTGGCGCATGGATGACACGAGGGCTCCCATGTCATGGGGGCCGCCAATAAATGCCGATCCGATCAGGCACCACAGGTAGGCGGGAAGCCAGCCGAACATTGCGGCAGCGGTTATGGGGCCGACTATCGGGCCGGCACCTGCGATCGACGCGAAATGATGGCCGAGAAGGACCGCCGGGTGGGCCGGGCAGTAGTCGATACCGTCGAACATGGCCTCCGCAGGGGTCTTGTTCTCGTCGCTGAGACCGTAAATGCCTGCCATGTACGATCCGTAAATCTTATAACAGACAGCAAACAAGACGATGGCAACAATAAAAAGAATTGCAAGCACTTCGTTCACCTCCGGGAAAATAGAAAGAATGGGTACAACAGTTCCAGGTACTAATTTTCCCCACGATCACCCCCTGATCCCTTTTTTCTCGAACGGAGAAGCTCCAATGCCTTATCCACAAGTGGAGCAAGATCCTTGATCCGCTTCTCGAACTTCCCGCCCGGAGTAAATGAATGAACCTCGGCATACCCGCGAAATCCGAAGAGAAAAGACCGGATGCTGCACTTCCCCCCTGATTCCGCCGCTTCCACAAAAAGATACCGCTGCGTCATAAGTTCGGGTTTCGGCCTGCACACGTTGAGAATACGGTCGCGGTCAGCCTTTCCCCTGTGGTTCCAGATTATGTAATCATCAGCATAATATCGGCAGACTTCACCGATGAGAGCACTCTTTACAAATGTTACCCGGCGGCTTACACCTTTCATTCCCTCAAAATTCCAGGGAGAAAACCCCCAATACTCCCAAAGGTCGGAAACAAGCCCCAAATCGGAAATATCCGTCACTCCGTCATCACCTGCCGACATGATTATACTCCTCACGGAAAAAATAGGAAGGGATTTTAAGGAACTTTACTCTTTATTTTCTATCAAAAATTTAGTATGGTTTAGGATAAATGAATTCATTTTTGTTTCTTCAAAATATTTTTTAAGCCTTGCAAAGGAAGAAGAGCCACGTTATAATACCACCTGTTCCGGGCGATTAGCTCAGCGGAAGTAGCGCTTCCTTCACACGGAAGAGGTCACTGGTTCGAACCCAGTATCGCCCACCATGGCATGTAAAGAGACTCCGGTGTTTTCACCGGAGTCTCTTTTTTTCTTGGAAGAGGTCTGGAACGTCACATTCCACCTCAAAAACAGCCCGCTTCCTTTTTCGATCCGCACCTTTCAGGTCAGGAAGCAACCATGCCGAACAGAATGCCCGCCGCTGTGGACAGCAGGACGACCAGGATCACGTAGGTCCCCGTTTTCCTGGGCCCCAGGATGCTGTTGATGACCAGCATACTGGGCAGTGAAAGGGCCGGACCGGCCAGAAGCAGGGCGAGGGCAGGCCCCTTCCCCATTCCGGCGCCGAGGAGCCCCTGGAGTATGGGCACTTCGGTGAGTGTGGCGAAGTACATGAACGCGCCCGAAACTGAAGCGAAAAAGTTGGCCCCGAGAGAGTTTCCTCCTACAAGCATGGCCACATAGCGGCCCGGGATGAGGGCTTCGTGGCCAGGACGGCCCAGGAGAAAGCCCGCCACAAGAACGCCGCCGAAGAGCAGGGGCATGACCTGGAGGGCATATCCCCATGTGGAGGTGTACCAGTCCTGCCGCTCGTCAGAAGTGAACCACATCCGGGCTGTCAGCACCGTAACGGCCAGTCCTGCCCCAGAAAGCATCCACTTCAGGTTATAAACCCCTTCCCA
>JAAYJB010000222.1 GCA_012523155.1 Synergistaceae bacterium
CCATGGCCGACAGACGCTGCCGGCAATATCGGGCCGTCTTTTCATGCCGCTCGAATGAAGCCTCGAGCCCCTCCCCGATAAGGCGGCGGAGTGAGAGCCTGAGGGCACTCACGGCATGCCAGTTGTGAGTGTATGGGAGATACCTGTTTTTTATCCCGTCCCTCCAGGGAAGAAGTGCGTCATAGCCGGCGTAGTTCACCTGCTCAATAACCTCCCAGGCCCTTGGACTTACAGCTGCCATGGAGAGATCCGGAAGAAGGGAGAGAACCTTCTGGCTTCCCAGAAGCCCGATATCGATGCCCCATTCGTCCGTCCTCACATCGGCTCCGCCTGCACTGGCGACGTAATCCACGCAGAGAAGGGCATCGACGCTCCGTGCGATTTTCCCGAGCCCTGCAACCGGGTTCAGCATGCCGCCGGGGGTTTCGCAGTGAACGGCCGTGATCAGGTGAGGGCGGAATTCTTCGGCTGCCTGCCTGATCAGTTCCTCGTCCGGGAACTCCCCGTCGGGGGCCTCAACTATCCGTGCGACCGCTCCTGTCATCTCCGCCATCTCGCCGAATCCACGGCCGAAGATTCCGTTGGAAACGGCAAGAAGACGGTCTCCGGGCAGCAGGCAGCTCTTCAGGGCCCCCCAGAGAACGGACATGGCCTCCCCGCTCTGTATGGTCACAGTATTTCCCGTTTTCAGGACGAGGCGCAGCAGTTCGCTGTTTTCCTCACAGAGCCGAAAAAACTCTTCTTCGAGATCGGCGCTCCCGTAGTCCTCCAGGTAAGCCCTGCGGAATTCTTCCGGTACCGAAACAGGCCCCGGTACGAGGCCGATGGAATATGTTTTCATCTCTTTCATCTCCCCCCGCAAAAAAAGTACGAAGGAGACCAGCGGGTCTCCTCCGGCCGTTTTTATTGTACCTCAGGAAAGCGGCGGTGTGCTGAAGGGTGGTCTTCGGAATTGGGTGAGCTGTTCAAAAGAATGGGCTATGGAGATGAGATCCCCCTCGCTCCATGGAGGGCCCAGGAGCTCCAGACCTATGGGAATTCCGCCGGGCGCGGTCCCGGTCGGACGGGAAAACCCGCCGGGGACGACAATGGCCGGGAAACCGGTCACTGCGCCAAGTACACCGTTTCTTTCGGTCTGGGTCTCACCTGCGGGGACAACGAGCTTTCTCTGGTGGGGAAAGACAAGGGCATCGAGGGAAAGGTCGGCGAAGATCTTCATGATCATTGTCCTCAGCCTCAGCCTGGCGACGTTGCGGGCAGCGTATTCAGGGCTTCCCCTGCCCAGTCCGGCTGCGCTTTTCAGGTTTTCAAGTATGCCTGGATGGATTTTTCCCGAATGAATGAGCTCTTCGAGGGCGTGGTACGGTACTTTTCCGCCGAGTCCATTAAGATATTCCTCAAGATCGTTTTTGAATGTGTGGAGGTGAACGCTGACCTCGGATACAAGACGATCCGGGTCCAGGGGATCCTTAACTTCTATGAGTTCTGCACCACAATCCCTCATGATGCAGAGGCACTTTTCCATGACGGCGTTCACTTCACCATGCTCCGGTCCGTCGCCGAAAAA
>JAAYJB010000223.1 GCA_012523155.1 Synergistaceae bacterium
CACGTGTCGTCTGCTGCGCAAAGGCCAAGGAACTTCTTCAAGACCATCTTCTTGTCGACGGCAGCGTCATAGACGCCATGGACGACGGTCAGACACTCTCCCTGGGGAACCGGACCTTCACCTTCATCCATACCCCCTGGGTCCATTGGCCCGAGACCATGTGCGCCTACCTCCAGGAGGAGAAGATCCTCTTTTCCTGCGACTTCTTCGGGTCACACCAGGCCACCTCTGATATGTTCGCCGGGGAAAGTCCGGCCGTCTACGAGGGTGCCAAGCGTTACTACGCCGAGATCATGATGCCCTTCCGGTCCATCATCCGGAACAACATGAAGAAGCTCGAGGGCTACGAGATCGGCATGATCGCCCCAAGCCACGGACCGGTATTCGACAAGCCCGAGTTCATCCTGGACGCCTACCGGGACTGGATCTCAGACAGGGTGTCCAACTTCGTTGCCATACCCTACATATCCATGCACGGAAGCACTGAGATCATGGTGAACCATCTCCTCGACGCCCTGGTGGAGCGGGGAGTGAAAGTTAAAAAATACGAGCTTACCGTGACAGACATCGGGAACCTTGCCATCGACCTTGTGGATGCCGCAACCATCGTCATCGGCACCCCCACGGTCCACTTCGGCCCCCACCCGGCGGTCTACTCGGCGACCCATCTCGCAAACGCGCTCCGGCCGAAGCTGAAGTACGCAGCCATCATCGGATCCTACGGATGGGGAACCAAGGCGGTCGAGCAGATCTCCGGCCTGATCCCCAACCTGAAGGCGGAAGTGCTCGGAACGGTGATGTGCAAGGGAAAGCCCCGGGCGAAAGACCTGGCGGAACTGGATGCCCTTGCCGATGCAATCGCGGAGAAACACAGGGCACTGTAGGACTGAACTGCGGGGGAGGAGTGGATCTCCTCCCCCTTTTTTTATATTTTCCACGGGGAGGAAAAGAACATGGGTCTAAAGAGGGGCATTGTCCGGGCGGCAGTGGTCCAGGCCGCACCGGTGATCATGGACAGACAGGGAACCATGGAACGGATCCGGAAGCTGACGGGAGAAGCAGCGGAACAGGGAGCCAGGATCATCCTGTTCCCGGAGGCCTTCATTCCCTGCTACCCAAGGGGGCTCTCTTTCGGGTCGGTGGTGGGGAACCGCACCATGGAGGGCCGAAAGGACTGGAGCCGGTACTACGAAAACTCCATCGACGTCCCCGGCCCGGAGACCGGGCAGCTGGGAGAGCTGGCCGCAGGGCACGGTGTCTATCTTTCCATCGGAGTCATGGAGCGGGAAGGAGGGACCCTCTTCTGCACCCTGCTCTATTTCGGACCTGACGGTTCTCTTCTTGCGAAGCACAGAAAGCTGAAACCCACGGGAAGCGAGCGACTCATCTGGGGAGAGGGGGACGGCAGCACTCTTGCGGCGATAAACACACCCTACGGCGTCATGAGCGGGCTCATCTGCTGGGAGAATTACATGCCCCTGGCCCGGGCGGCTGTCTACGGGCGGAATCCCTCCATCTACCTTGCCCCTACCGCAGACCAGCGGGACGGGTGGCAGTGCTCCATGCGCCACATCGCCCTCGAGGGCAGGTGCTTTGTTCTCTCGTGCAACCAGTTCGTCACGAAGGACATGTACCCGCGAGACCTTCAGTGCTTCAGGGACATCGAATCCCAGCCCGACATCATGTGCCGGGGCGGCAGCGCCATCATCGACCCTCTCGGGAACTACCTCGCAGGCCCCTCGTGGGACCGGGAGGAGATCCTATGTGCCGACCTGGACCTCGCTGCCGTCGTGGAAGCCCGCTACGACTTCGACGTCATGGGGCACTATGCCCGGCCTGACGTGTTTACCCTGCTGGTGAACGGAGAGCCTATGAGAGGAATCGATTATTCCGGTCCGCTTGCCTTTTCCGAAGAGGAACAGCCCGAATGAAGGACCGTCACGGGACCCCCTTCTGCGACGGCGGACTGCTTCGGGAAACGGCGGAGAAGTCCATCCGCTGGCTTGAAGCCCTTCCGTTCCGGAGAGTCGGGCCATGGGCCTCTGCGGAGGAGCTCAGGAAAAGCCTCGGGGGAAGCCTGAACGAAGAGGGGATGAACCCTTCCGAAGTTCTCTCCTTCTTTTCGCAGGAAGCTGAACCCGGACTCACCGGTTCTCCCGGGCCGCGGTATTTCGGCTTCGTAACGGGAGGCGCCCTTCCGGCGAGCCTCGCCGCAGACTGGCTCTCCTCCGCCTGGGACCAGAACGCCGTTCTCGCTGTCTCCTCTCCCGCAGCAAGCGCGGCGGAGGATATCGTCTCGGAATGGGTCCTCGACCTCCTCGGTCTGCCGCCGGAATCCTCGGTTGGCTTCGTCACCGGGTGCCAGATGGCCAACTTCACCTGCCTCGCCGCCGCACGGCACGAGGTCCTCAGGCGCTCCGGGTGGGACGTGGAAAAAGACGGTCTGCAGGGTGCTCCCCGGGTGACGGTCATCGCCGGAGAAGAGGCCCATGCGACTCTCCTGGTCGCACTGAGGATGCTGGGTCTCGGGACAGGAAACGTGATCTCCGTCCCTGTCGACGGACAGGGCAGGATGGTACCGGAAAAAGCTGAGGAAGCCCTCAAGACAGCTTCCGGCCCGGTGATCCTCTGCCTTCAGGCCGGCAATGTGAACACGGGGTCCTTCGATCCCTGCGCCGAAATAATACCCGCAGCCAGAGAGAAGGGAGCCTGGGTCCACGTGGACGGTGCCTTCGGGCTCTGGGGGAGGGTACTGCCGTCCCTCGATCACCATACACGCGGCATAGAGCTCGCTGATTCCTGGGCCACCGACGCCCACAAGTGGCTGAACGTCCCCTACGACTCGGGGATCGCCATAGTGAGAAACGG
>JAAYJB010000224.1 GCA_012523155.1 Synergistaceae bacterium
GCCTATCCTTCCACCGGGGAAACGCCGAGGGCACTGGCTACGGAGAAGATCAAGGAACTTATCGAAACCAAGTCGAACGGCAAGATAAAAGTTCAGATCTATCTCGATAACCAGCTCGGAGGCGACAGGGAAATACTCGAAGGATGCCAGCTGGGCGACATCGCCATGGTCTCCCAGACGACAGCTCCCCAGGTAGGATTTATCCCTGAACTCGCCATTTTCGATATACCCATGCTGTACCCGAATCTGGACGTGTCACGGAAAGCCCTTTCGGGTCAATTCCGGTCAAAACTCGAGGAGTGGTATGACAGGGCCGGCCTTAAGCTGCTGCTTTTCGAACCCATCTATTACCGGGAGACGACGACCAGCAGGCCGATCAATGCCGTTGCGGACTTCAGCGGTCTGAAGATCCGAACAATGGAAAACGAATACCACATGGCCTTCTGGAAAGCCCTCGGGGCCAACCCGACCCCGCTGAGCTTCGCGGAGCTCTACGTCGCCCTGCAGCAGGGAACCGTTGATGCCCAGGAAAACCCGTATGAAATCATGTGGTCCAGCAAGTTTTACGAAGTGCAGAAATATCTCATCAATACCCACCACATAGCGTTCATCCTGAGCATCAACATCAACAAGGGCATCTATGAAGGCATGCCCGATGCATACAAGACGATCATTACCGAAAGCATGAAAGAAGCTGCGGATTATCTCTTTGATCTTGCAAAGAGCAAGAATGACGCAATGCTGGCCTCCCTCAGGGAAGTCGGAATGACCGTCATGGATCCGGATCCTGCTCTTCAGGCTGAATTGAAAAAGGCTGCAGCGGAAACAGAAAAACTGATCCGTAAAAATGTGGGAGACGCTGTTGTGGACGAAGTGCTGAAATCTGCCGAAGAAGCGGCAAAATAGTCAATCCCTGTAAATTGTGAAGCCCGGGCTCCTTAGCCCGGGCTTCTTCAGCTTTTTGGGATCGATGAAGAACGGATACACATACGAAAGTCTGATCTTCGCTTCGGATAAGCTTGAAATGCGGGAGGCTGAATATGAACACTGTCACGGTAGGTATTGTGGGAGCCGGCTACGCGTCACATTTGCACTGCAGCGGGTACAGGAAGGTTCACGGTGCATCTGTTCGCCTGAAGACGATTTGCGATGTGGATACAGGAAGAGCCGAAAAAATGGCGTCCTCTCACGGAATCGAGGAAACGTGCGGGGATTTCCGGGCACTTCTCGAGGACAAAGAGATCGATCTGATCGATATCTGCACACCGCCCAACCTCCATGCACACATGATAAAAGACGCCCTTTCAGCCGGTAAACACGTTATATGCGAGAAACCTCTCACGGGATACTTCGGGACGGATGGTGACCCCCAACCCATCGGCAAGGCGGTTTCCAAGAGAAAAATGTATGAAATGGTGTCAAAAGAGGTGGATGAACTCCTCAATGCAGTGAAATCAAGCGGCAGGCAGTTCATGTATGCCGAGAATTATGTATATGCCCCGACGGTCAGAAAAGCAGCAGAAATCATAGAGAATAAAAAAAGCAGGATCCTCTTCATGAAAGGAGAGGAGTCTTTAGCCGGATCGAGTTCACCTGTGGCCGGCCGTTGGGACAGGACAGGCGGAGGTTCCCTCATCAGGGTCGGGTCTCATCCGCTGTCGGGCGTCCTCTGGCTGAAACAGGTGGAAGCCCGGGCGAGAGGTGAGGAAATCAAGGTCCGGAAGGTCTGCTGCGACACCGGTGTCGCTACTTCTGTTCTTGGAGAGTCCGAAAGGAACTGCATCAGGGCAAATCCGTACGATGTGGAAGATCTGGCCACCCTGACCCTGACCTTTTCAGACGGGACCAAGGCACTCATTGTTGCGTCCGACACCGTCCTCGGAGGAACCAATAATTTTATTGAAATTTATGCCCACGATGCAGCCCTGATATGCAGGCTGACGCCTCCGGGAAACATGGACACCTATTTCCTGGATGAAAAAGGACTGGAAAAAACAGTTCTGGCGGAAATGCTTCCCACCTCAGTAGGGTGGCAGCATGTCTTTGTGGCTGATGAAATACTCAGGGGCTACACCGGCGAATTGCAGGACTTTGTAGAAAGCGCCATGCAGAACAGGCAGCCCCTTTCAGGCATCGACCTCGCTGCCGAGACGATACGGATAATTTACGCCGCATATTGGTCAGCTGAAGAAGGGAGGGCAATAGAGCTTTAGGGGGTTTTGGGTGTTTCCCGGGGATGGACAGGCCGGTATTTATTGTTCTTCATTCCCGAAGCGTGATCCTTGAAAATTCTCCCACGATTGAGGCTATACAGGGTACTTTTTTGCCATTCGACATCTGCAGCTGGTTTTCAGCGCAGGTATCAGGAATTTTACTGGTGGAGCTGCTGCTGATTTCTGCATAACCGGGAAAAAGAGGAGCCATTTGAAGGTATTTTCTGACGGAAAATCTTCGAGATGCGTTATTCGAGTATCTCGAAGATTTTTTGTTTGTTCAAAAAACAAAAGAGAAATGACTTCTGTGCAGCCATCTCCGACGTGCGTAAAAATGGGCGTAAAAAACGTTTCAGGATGCCCGATTTATACCCCGGCATCATACAAAAAAATTCAGGAAGATTCCTTGAAGCCGGGAAAACCGGGAACTGCGGAAATGATAAAATCTGCACCTGCAGCGAAGAACGGAAATATGTTTTTCCATTCCGCAAAAGGACATTCAATGGTCACACCCACCTTTATCCAGTCAGGAGCAGCGCAGCGGAGAAGGGCAGTTTCCCGGATAGTGGAAAATCCCCAGAAACCCGAACTTCCGATTACGCGGTCTGCCCGTGCTATTTCCGCACACCGGACAGCTGTAATAATTTCTTCATCGTTCATAAGCCCTGTTTCTATGGTAACGGAAAGGATCAAAGGGCCGGCAGCGTCGCGGATTTTTTCCAGTACAGATCTGACGCCCGCTTTATCTCCTGCCTTCAGCCGATGCACCGGCAGGGCTGCAATGATGCCGGAGGCCCCTGCCTCCCGTGCTGCCAGGATCCCGGCACAGACTGACGCGTCAGAATCTGTACCCGAGGGAGAGGCAATTGATGCAAAAACTTTCACGTTTCCGCTTCCCGATGTTAATGAAAGCGCCTGGTGCACATAGGGGAGGGGAAGGAACAGTCCTGCTGTTTTTTTCTCCAGAGCCCGTCTGCATAATGATTCAAGGTCTTCCGGTGATATGAACGGCGTGAATACGGCCCATTCAATCCCTCCCTTCATAGTTTCTTCATGTGGGACAGCCGCCATTCCGGCTTCCGCGAGAGCCGCCTGTCTTCCTGCTTTTTGAGAGAGCAGCTCGATATCAGTTGCCATTAATGATGATCCTTTTCCAGGAGGCAGGAGCAGATGTCCTCGTTTTTCCCTGTCCCTTTGCCTATGAGGACTGATTCAATGGAGATTTCTCCCGAGCGCTGAAGGTAGAGGAGCAGCGAAAGAAAAGAGGAAGGGGAGATGCCTATCTTTTGGGCGCTTTCGGAAACGGAGAGGTCGCTGTCCTCGACCGCGAACCGTTTTACCTCCCTGCATATGAGTGAAAGCCACTGCCGGAAGAGCATCTGGATTTCCGGAACGCTCGCTGCTGAAAACTGGGAAGTTCTGGTCACAGACTCTACCAGGCGCGCTGTTACAAGTCCCTCGGAGTCGAGAAGACGTTTCATTTCTTCGAAAATATCATGTTCGTTCATGTCGATCCGCCCTTTCAAAAAACGTGCACTGTCGCCCGCGGTGAAGATGGTACAATAGAAAAACGGGGAAAGCGCCTCTTTTGTCTATTGTATCTTACTTTATTCCCCGGCGACAATGGAATCAACGGGAGGAAACATGAAAAACAGGCTTGGAATCATATCCGATACCCATGGTCATGAGGAGGCCTGGACCGATGCACTCAGGCAATGGGGTACCATTGACGGAGTCCTCCATGCCGGTGATGTGCTTTCGGACGTTTCCACCGGTCTCGAGGAAATGATCAGGACGGCTCCTTTTCCGGTCGTAATTTCAAGGGGAAACTGCGATTACCCTGAGCATGAAAGCCTGATCGGCCGGCCGATTATGGCGCCTTATGCAACAGTCTGGTGGAATTCGCTTCTTATCCTGGTCGCCCACGGCGCCCCTTTTCAGCCCCTGAGGGCCCTTGCTCTCCAGTGCGGGGCTGACCTCGTGGTCTATGGGCATACCCATGTGTCGTCGATCGTCCGGGAGCAGAAAACGATTTTTCTGAATCCCGGTTCGGCGTCCCTTCCGAAAGGACGTGACCCGGCAAGTGCGGCTCTCCTGGACGGCCGCGGCATACGAATTTTCACTCTGGAAGACGGAGTGACGCTTCATGAGGAGCTTTGGTGATTCTCCCTCACCGGGGAGGGAGAAACTGCTTCCTGGAAAGGAATGAAAGCAGAAAACGTATGATACTCGTTGACCTTCACCTTCACAGCACCTTTTCCGACGGCTCTCTGGCGCCGGAATTGCTCGTTGCACGGGGAAGAAGCAAGGGACTTTCCGTAATGAGCCTTACTGACCACGATACCGCAGCGGGCCTCACCGGCTTTATGGCCGCATGCACCCGCTGGAATATGCAGTGTGTCACCGGCATCGAGCTCTCGGCTGACTTCCGGAGGACCATGCATATACTCGGTTATCGCATAAACTACCGCGATCCCGCCCTTGAGTCCGCCCTGGAGTCCTTACGGAAAGGCAGGGAATGGAGAAACGGCGAGATGGTACGCAGGCTTCAGAAAATGGGATTCGATATCTCAATGGAAGAAGTTGCCGCAGAGGCGGGGGGCGAGGTCGTCGCCCGTCCCCACCTTGCAAAGGTGATGGTGAGAAAAGGATACGTAAACGACCTTCCGTCAGCCTTTTCGAGATATATCGGCGATTCAGGCCCTGCCTACGTTGAGAGAGACCGGCTCTCTCCCGGGGAGTGCATCACGCTGATCAGGAATGCAGGGGGGCTTGCCGTGCTTGCCCATCCTGTACAGACGGCCGATAGCACCGGGGAGCTGAGAGAAATCGCTGCCCGATTGAAAGAGTACGGCCTGTGGGGAATGGAATGCATTTCATCCCGCCACACTTCCGAACAGATTTTCCAGTACCTGTCAGTTGCTGCAGAGTTCGGACTTTTTCCTACCGCAGGCAGCGATTTTCACGGCAGCGCCAACCCCGCGGCAGCCATGGGAATTCCTGTTTCAGAGGATTTTCTCCCATGGGCGCGGCTTGGTGTAACGCTTTGAAACCCTGTTTTCATAGAATGAAAAGAAAGGGGCGATTTCAGGCAGTATTGCCCTCCTGGAACCGCCGC
>JAAYJB010000225.1 GCA_012523155.1 Synergistaceae bacterium
TATGCCGTGGTCCATTTCTTCGACGGCCTTTTCAGCTTTTTGTCCGGAGCACAGGAGAGTACTTCCTGAACTGAGTCTACCCCGGTCATGGCCCCGGAGGGATAGTGTCGGGCCGCGGCCGAAATCTGGAGGAAACGCCTATGGCAATTACCATTGCACTTCTGCTTATTATCATTACCCTTCTTCTCGGGCTGCCGGTTCCTTTCTGTTTTATGCTCTCAACCACGTTCATGGTCATAACCCACGGCTACGACCCGTCGTTCCTTCTCCCTTACGGGTTCAGCCAGATGAGTTCCATTGTGCTTCTTGCCATCCCGCTGTTTATCATGGTCGGAGGAATGATGGACAGGGGAGGCATCGGCACATCCCTGGTAAATTTCGTTGATGTGTTCGTCGGGCGGATAAAGGGAGGCCTGGGAGTTGTCGCAGTGGTCTCGTGTGCAGTGTTCGGGTCCATTTCCGGAAGCTGCGCCGCGACCCTTTCGTGCATCGGCTCCATCATGTTTCCCCGTCTCCGCGAGAATGGCTACCCCATGGGACACAGCGCCGCCCTGGTATCCTGTGCGGCCCCTCTCGGCCTGCTGATCCCCCCAAGTTCCCAAATGATCCTGTTCGCATGGGTGGGGCAGCAGTCGGTTCTTGCGTGTTTTCTTGCCACCGTCGGCCCGGGAATCGTGCTCATGATACTTCTCAGCATTCTGAACCTCATTATGCTGAGAAACGATCCCAACGTAAATGTGGCTCCGAAGATCACCTTCCAGGAAAAAATCGAGCTTCTCGGAAGCCGGGGGAAAAAGGCGGTGCCCGCCCTTTTCATGCCTGTGATAGTGCTCGGCGGCATTTACGGCGGCATCATGACCCCCACCGAGGCGGCCGCGGTTGCCGTTTTGTATTCCATACCAGTGGGATTCCTGATCTACAGGGGATTGAACCGGAACAATTTTATCGAGGTGATCATCGAGACTGCAACGACCACCGGCGTCGTTATGCTCATGATGTACTGCATCATGATGCTGAGCCGGATTTACGTCCAGGAGCGGCTGCCTGCCATGATCATAGACTTCCTCACGGCAATCTCCGGCAACAAGTACGTGATCATGCTCATGATCAACATTTTCATGATCATCATAGGAATGATCATGGATGACGTGAGCGCCATGCTGCTCTGCACTCCCATACTGCTTCCCGTGGTGGTCTCACTCGGGATCCACCCGATCCACTTTGCGGCGATCATCGGGACCAACCTGGGACTGGGAAACGTGACTCCGCCCACTGCGCCCACACTCTATTTCGGCGGACGGATGGCGAAGACGCCGGTCTCCCAGATGATGAAGCCGGCAATGATATTTATTGTGTTTGCCTGGCTTCCAACGCTTCTGCTGGTCACGTACATTCCGGAGCTTGCGCTCTGGCTTCCCCGGCTTGTGCTCGGCGGCAGACTTTAGGAGGGTATGCTATGGCTGGAATGGAGTACCTGAGAAACAAGCCCGTCGCAGTTCTCGGAGGAGGAGCCACGGCCAGGGGCCATGCCGCGTGTACGGCCCTTGCCGGCAGGGAGGTTCGACTATACGAGCTTCCCGACTTTTTTGAAGGCCTCGGCTGCATAGCGAAGAACAGGGAGATCCGTGTCAGCGGAAAACAGGAAAGCCTGTACGGATTCAAACGCGAGGGCCTGGCGAAGATCGACCTGGTCACCAACGATATGAAAAAAGCCGTCGAAGGGGCAGGTATCGTGATAATCAGCTTCCCTGCCGTGGGGTACAAGGCTTTCCTCGAAAAGCTGATCCCCTGTCTCGAAGACGGAATGGTCATCCACTTCACTACGGCAAACTTCGGTTCTCTTCTTTTCCGCAAAATGATGCGGGAGGCCGGGTGCAATAAAAAGGTCATCGTGGGAGAATGGAGCAGCCAGCCCTACGGCATCCGGATAAAAATGGCCGGGGGTGAACAGATGCCTGAAGTGAGCATCAACTACTGGGCCATAAGCCTTCGGGGAGCCGCGCTGCCCATGACGGACCAGGATGCCTTTTTCGCGTCAAAGGAGTTTGTGCCTTCCCTGGATTCGGTGGTTCATCCCGTACGGGGCGATACGATAGCGGACATAGGATTCAGCAACGTGAACCCCATACTGCACTGCCCGGGAACCATCCTGGGAGTTGGCACCATGGAGAACTGGGGCGTAGTCTATGGTGAGAACAAATACGATTTCTCCATTTACTCCCATGCCTACTGTCCGTCCATCTCACGGGTGCAGCTTGCCCTGTACCGGGAGGAATGTGCAATTGCCAAAGCCATGGGCGTCGGGATACAGGATTTCCCCGAGAAGGCCTTTTTCTCCCGGTCGAATATACTCGGATCCGAGCACATGGGAGAGAAGTTCGAAGTCCCTTTCAATGAGCAGTACACCCTTGCGCTGGGTACGGGCCCCTTTACTATACATAACAGGTACATAACAGAGGATATTCCCGTGGGATGCCATATTTTCAGCGAACTGGCGAAAAAATTCGGAGTGGATGTGCCGGTGATCGAATCAATGATAACGCTGGCCTCCGTTATGACGGGAACAGATTTCCGGAAAACGGGCGTCACCCTGGAAGATCTTGGAATTGCCCA
>JAAYJB010000226.1 GCA_012523155.1 Synergistaceae bacterium
AAAAAGGCGATGTAGATAAATTTCAGGAACGGTTCCTTCTGTACCCGCGCATAAAGCCACACACCTGCCAGGATAAACCACACGTTCAGCAGATTTTTGCCGAAGAAAGAAAAACCGGCAACTGTAAAAATGGAGGCGATGGAGATTCCCCTGATATGGATCCTGAGAAAGGCAAGTATGGAAGTAAAAAGAACCGTCACCAGGCCGCTGTTCACGAAGGCCGCCCCTGTACCGCCCACGCTCATGTAGTCGGAAATAAGGTAATCAGGCTCTGTCATGATCCGCAGCAATCCCGCTGCTATTTCCGGTACAGGCGCCTGGAAAAAACCGAAAAGACACAGTGCTGTTCCGAATGAGAACAGGAATATGAATTTCCCTCTTTCTCCCACAGGCGCTTTTTCAAAACCTATTTTTCCGGTGGTCTTCATTCCCGGGCTCCTTCTCCCGGAGGGGCCTGTTCAGACGCACGGAGTCCGTATTCTTTGCGGACAAGACCAACAACACTTTTCATGACGGACACCTCCGACGGATATGATGCTTTGCCTGCTGAATATTATACAGAATCTGCAGCTTCGCTATCCTCTTTTCCGGTGACTCTGCCGAACTGCTCTCTTTCCCTGATCAGTCTGAATTCACGCTTCAGGAACCATGCACCTATTATCCCGCCGCCGAGATCGGACAGGGGAATCGAAAGCCAGATCCCGTCGGTACCAAGAAGAGGTGGGAGAAAATAAAGCGGCAGCAGGATAAACAGGAAATGCCTTGAAAGGGTAAGGAATATCCCCAGTCTCGCTTTGCCTATTGCCTGAAACGCATGGGACGCGATCACGCTGACGGATGCGAACAAGACACCGCTGTATGCTATCCTGATGCCTCTTACTGCCATGGACAGCAGCTGCGGGTCATCAGCATTAAAGATTCGTATCAATGGTTCAGGGACAGTTATTACCAACAGAAAGCTTCCCGCGAAAAAAACCGACCCCATCCAGATGGCCGCCTTCACCGATGAAATGGTCCGCTCCCCGTTGCCGGCTCCATAGTTGTAGCCTATGACAGGTTGTACTCCCTCTGCAATGCCCAGCACGGGAAGAAATAGGAGGCTGTCAAGACTGAAGAAAATTCCCATGGCTGATATGGCAAGATCTCCTCCATATTGCCGGAGAAGGCGGTTGAAAAGAGCCATAACGAATGTGAAACTGAGTTCCGTAAGGAAAGGGGACAATCCCACGGCGATGATCCTCCCAAGGATCTTCCTGTCGGGAGCCATGTGTTTCAGCCTGAAACGCAGTGTGCTTCTTTTTCTGATGTAGAATGCCGAAGCCCACGCAGCCGAGAGCATCTGGGACAGGACTGTCGCGATCGCCGCTCCCCGGATTCCCATATCCAGGACAAGTATCAGGAATGCGTCAAGCAAAATATTGGCAAAAGCTCCGATAAGGAGTGAATACATAGCGTAGCGCGGACTGCCCTCCGCCCGTATGAAAAAGTTGAGCCCAAAGGCAGCCGTAGAAAATGGAATACCCCACACAACGATATCCATATATTCCTTCGCAAGAGGAAACAACGTTCCTCCTGCTCCTGAAATTTCAAGAACAGGTCCGCTGAATAAGGCTCCGGCAAGGCTCAGCGACACACTTCCCCCAAGGAAAAAAATCAGCGCGTTCCCCATAGCCTTCTCTGCCCGGGCTCTTCGCTTCTCGCCGAGGGAAATCGAGATGAGGGAACCTGCGCCGACACCAATCAGGAGGCCATAGGCAATCGCGAGGAGCATGAACGGAAAGACCACGCTGATCGCACCTATTCCCGAAGGGCCTACAGTACGGCCCACAAAGATCCTGTCAACGATGTTATAGAGCGCGTTGGCGAGCATTCCGCCTATGGCGGGGAGAGAAAACCGCAATACAAGACTCGGGATCCTGTCCTCTCCCAGAGAGCTGTACCTGACCGTGTTGTTTCCCATAAAAAAGCATGTCCTCCGGATTATCTTTCTGGAGACTGATTATAGACCATAAGACGGAAAGCAGGGGACTCAACGAGCCGGCTTTCGGGGAGTAAACTCATGTATGCAAAAAAACGCCCGCTCCTTCTCCCTGGAGAGGAAAGAGGAGCGGGCTTCCCGAGTGCTTTCAGCCGAATCACTTCAGTCCGGAGATCACGTTCCTCTCCTCATGAAAGTACTAATCCTGAACGGGGTACCCGATTTCGTCAAGCGCCTTGCGAAGAGCTGCCTCAGCCTCCGGCGGCAGACGGTCGATCCCCGCCTTTTCCGTTTCCCTGGATTTGACATAGGCAAGCCTGTCGCGGAACCGCGCGAAGAACTCCCTGCGGTATTTTTCATCGGAAAAGTCGATGGGAAACCGTT
>JAAYJB010000227.1 GCA_012523155.1 Synergistaceae bacterium
ATATATTCGACGAACTGCTTGAGATCATCGGAAACAAGCCCGAAGGAGACCAGGCAACAGCCCAGTGTGCGGCCGGCCTTCTCTGGATCGCCCGCCACCTGGCAAGAATAGGCGACCACGCGACAAACGTGGCTGAGCGGGTTTATTTCATGGTCAAGGGAGAGCGGCTGAAGCCGCTTCTCGAGGAGAAGCGGAAGGTCCTTTCCGAAAAAAAGGAGGCTGAACGGAAGAACTGACGATGCAAGGAATACAGGCAGCAAACATTTGAAAGGAGACGAGAAAATGAAAAAAATACTTCTGGCGGTTATTGTTTTGTGCCTCACGTTCGGTGTGAGCACTGCGTTTGCAGCTGAATATCCGACAAAAGCCGTGACCATAATAGTCGCATCCAATGCAGGCGGCGGAACGGATACGATGGCCAGGCTTTTCGCCAAGTTCGCAGAGAAATATTTTCCTCAGCCCTTCGTGATCAACAACATCGACGGTGCCGGCGGACAGAGAGGTTTTGATGCCCTCGCCCGCGCCAAAAAAGACGGCTACACCATCGGCACCCTCTATACCCCGCACCTCACGGCCCATATGTCAGCGAAAAGAGCACGATATACCCTTGGTGACTTCGCCATGCTCTATAACCTTGTCACCGATCCGGGGGTACTTGTAGTCCCTGGCTCCAGCCCCTTCAACTCGATCCAGGACGTCATTGACGCAGAGAAAGCCGCTCCCGGAACGCTTACCGGATCAACTTCAGGGCCCGGAAGCGATGACGCATTTGCCCTCGCCCAGTTCAACGAGGCAACCGGCTGCACTGTGAAGAGCGTCCCCTCCACAGGGTCGTCGAATGCAAAGGCGACAGTCATGGGCGGACACGTGTCCGTGGGGTTCATGAACCTCTCCCAGATCGAATCCAACTACAGGGCGGGCGAAGTCCGGATACTCGCCATTATGACTGCCAAGCGCCACCCCAACGTTCCTGAAATCCCCACATTCGGTGAGCTGGGTTTCAAGGTTATTTCCGACTCTTCGAGGGGATTTGCAGCTCCCGCAGGCATTCCGGAGGATGCAATGAAGATGCTTGTTGAGACCTTCGAAAAAGTCCTTGCCGACGCTGAGTTCCAGGCAGCTGCAAAGGAACAGCTCCAGCTGAACGTGATGAATCCGGAAGAGTACAAGGCATATCTCGAGGAACTCCTTGTAGTCACCAACAAGGCCTACGAAAAGGATCCCTGGTAGGATAGGAGACGATCACAAATGACCCGATCTTCCATGAACCGGCTTTTCGCGGCTGGGGGATTGGGACTTGCCGCCGCCCTCTTCCTGGGGGCGAACAGTTTTCCAGACCGGGCCGCGGATGCGGCCCGGTACGTCTTTTTCCTGGCGGGAACACTGGCGGTCCTGTCCCTGGTCCTCTTTCTGCAAAAAACTCCGTCGCCGGACTCCCACGTACAATGGGTCCGCGCGCCGCGCAACTTTACAGTCACTATAGCCGTGATGATCACCTACGGGATCCTTATCCCATGGCTCGGGTTCTTCCCGGCGAGCGGCTTCTTTATGATCGCGCTCTCCTGGATGCTGGGCTTCCGGCGTCCCCTGTTCGTCCTGCTCGCGACCGGACTCATCCTCGGCTTTGTCTATCTTGTGTTCGTTCACTTCCTTGGGGTTCCGGTCCCCATGGGATTCTGGGGGGAATAGGCCATGACTG
>JAAYJB010000228.1 GCA_012523155.1 Synergistaceae bacterium
CCCAGGATACAGTGGCTCGTATAGTAACTGCCAGGACTTCTGGAACATCTGGGAATCCGAAACGGGTATTCTTTTCGGGAGGAGACCTCTCGGATACGACGGACATGTTCTCTGAGGGTATGAGGAACCTGGCGGGTGACGGAAGCAAAGTGATGATCATTCTTCCAGGCAAGCGGCCAGGGAGCGTGGGTGATCTCCTTGTTCAATCCCTGCGTGCCGGTTCGGTGCCCCTACTCTGCCCCTTCTCCGGCGAAGGACCGGTTCTGAAAAAGATCGACGAAGAGCGGCCTGACTGTCTTGTAGGGCCTCCCTCATGGGTCATATCACTGGCCCGGCACCCCCTTGGAAAGGCAGGAAAATGTCTTTCTTCCGTACTTCTGTGCTCGGATTTCATTCCAGAGAGCCTCGAACTGGGAATAAAGAGTTCATGGGGGTGTTCCGTGTACCGCCACTACGGTATGACGGAGACCGGGTACGGAGGCGCACTGTCATGCTCTTTGGGTCCGGGAATGCATCTCATGGAAGGGAATTTTTACTTTGAGATCGTCCATCCGGAAAGAGGCGATCCTGTCCCGGAAGGCGGGGAAGGAGAGATCATAGTCACTCCCCTTCTTTTAGAGGGAACTCCCCTGCTACGATACCGCACGGGAGACAGGGGGATGATCATTCCGGGCAAATGCCCCTGCGGATCCTCCCTTCGCAGGATGAAAGTACGGGGAAGGTACTCAAACGGGCTTGATCTGCCGGGAGGGATACTCCCCCTGGCGGACCTTGACGAGACCCTTTTTTCTCTTCCCTGGCTCGGCGGATACGAAGTGCGGAGGGAGCATGATTCCTTCGCACTCACGGTGAAAGGGTATCCTCTTCCCGGAGAAAGAGCGGATGTCTACACCCTAAGGAATGAAACGGAGAGAAAACTTGCATTCCTGCCCCAATTGAATGGGTCGCTTCCGGAGATCACCATTCTTCTTCATCCGGACGGGGAGCAACTTATTCTTCCGGCAAAGCGAATAGTTTATTCCAGCTGATTCTGCAGGAACCTGGTATTTCCCGTTTTTCGAAAAAGAAAAGCCAATGAAGCCCCCCTGAGCCGGGGAAATTTGCCGGTATCAGGGGGGCTTTCACTAAAAACACGAAACGTTTTTTCAGGCGATTCGTCTACTTTTTCACGGCAGCCTCAACGGAACGTTCGTGGAAATAGGCTTCTGTGGCGCCCTGGCATCCGCGGCACACAGGACCGTGGGAAGGCGGATACGCCTCACCACAGACCGGGCAGACCACAGGGGGAACCTTGGGGCGCACAAGAAGTACCTTCGGGTCCACTGCCACGGGGCAGGAGTCGAAAAGAGACGATCCTGCAATGTTGATCCCATCGATTATGGCGGTCAGGTCCTGATCTTTTTTGGGGATCAGCTTGAGGAACCATTCGTTCACCGCGGGATAGAGCTTCATACGTTCCATGTTCAGGGAAACCCTCACACCCTCCCCGGTCTCCTTGTCGTAGAACACGGCTGCGAACCTGCCGGTGTCAACGATCTTCAGCCAGTGGTTCCCAACGGTGCACGGTGTCAGGAGCTGAATGGCGTCGGCTAGGCACTTTCGGGTCTCGCAGATAACATCCATGAGGATGCCTTC
>JAAYJB010000229.1 GCA_012523155.1 Synergistaceae bacterium
AATCCACCGTCGTGCCCAATGATTTCGTGTCTTTCTTTGCGGAACATCTCCTTGTCCGGACCGTCTTCTTCAACGGGGCGAAAGCGGAACAGGCGTGGAAAAAATACGTGGTGCCCATGTCCCCTGCACTGCCGGATGGATTCCGGTGCATCCGCCTTCCCTCCACCAGCCCTGCCCATGCGGGAATGAGCCTGCACCGGAAGGCCGAGGCGTGGAAGGTTGTACGGCATGAAGCAGTGGATAGCGAAAAAGAGGATTGATTCGAAAGGAAACCTGGAGGTGCTTCCTGCAGGTGCAGGGAGAGAGAACGCTGTGTCCGTGGTATGTCGAGCACTGTTCCCTTTCATTTCCGTTTTCTTCATTTACCGGGCTCTTTCTATTCTGAGCTTTTTTCTTCCCTCGCCCTGGCACCGGGCGCATACCGAAGCGAAGGACTCAAGGTTTTCTTCGATCCTCGCGAAGAGCGTGCTGGGCTTCCAACCCATGGGGAGAAGAAGGCGGCTGTCACGGCCGTAAAATACGCCAAAATCATACACGATATTAGGATTACCCTGCCACTGGTAGGGGGAGTAGGCATTCCAGACTATGTCACCGGGAAGAGGAATGGTGATCTGGTTCTCCGGGGGGAGGTGAAGCCCCTCATCCCCGGGGAAGGCAGTGCCGGGGAACGGAAAAGATATTTCCCGGCCTGTCCACATGGCATGAATGCACATGCCTTCAACAGGTGTTTCGAGAGCCTTCCAGATGCAGGTACATGTAGACGGGGCTTTTTCCTCCAGGAGAATGGCCGTTGCTGTAATATGTTCGTCCGGAAAAGAAACAAAAATTTTTTTCATGATTTTCCCTCACTCACAATTATCCAAAAAGATGATGGTATGTTTCTGTCGAATGGCGAAACCCGGGAATTCAGAATAAAAAGGTATTCGTGCAGATTGGCTGAAAAATGATGACAGACTAAAAGTGGATGTTTTTCAGCAGTTCCGATGCAGGGTCATCGGTTCTCCGAGTATGGTTAGGTTGTGATGGATTCCGCGGTTTTCTTTTTTTCGATCCTTTCCAGAGCACTGAGAGTTCGTTTTTCGGCGTTGAGCAGGTGTGCTGTTACAGCTTTCTCCACCGAGTCAGGATCGCGGGTTCTGAGGGCGTCCAGAATTGAACGGTGCTCTGACGTGATTGCAATAACGGATTCTTCCAGGTTAGGGTTTTCCTCCCCATAGAACCGGGCATAGTAACGGATCCTGAGGGAATAAACACTGAGATTTTTCAGGGACGCCTGTATTTCCCTGTTTTTTATATGTTTTGTGATCGCCTCGTGCAGTTCGAGATCTGAGAACTTGTAGTATTCGAAATCTGTCGGATTTGCCAGCACAGTGTCAAGGATGTTCTCCAGTGAACAGATTTCTCCGTCCGTTATGCTCAGGGCAGCGGTGCGGGAACCATATGTCTCGAGGAGGCGTCTCATCTCAAGAATATCCAGGATTTTCTCCCTGGTCATCATGCTTACAGTGATGTTTTTATTCCGGTGTATGGTAACAAGGTCAAGTCCAGCAAGCCTCACGATAGCTTCCCGAACGGGCGTGTTGCTTATGCCGAATTCACTCGTGAGTTTTTCGATGGAGATGATACTCCCCGGGACCATTTCATTGTTGATGATCCTTTCTTTCAGATAGAAAAACACCTGGTCTGACAACGATTGAAAAAGGGGTTTTGTCACGTTTCTCCCGCACCGACCTTTCGTATTTCTGCAACATTTTAATAGACTCTTGTCTTCTTGAGGAATTAATGCCAGTTTGTGTTCCATTATGACATATTTTGCTTTAAGAATAATAGAAGCAAAATATAGAAATTATACAATGCATATCCCATACGGCACTTGACACTCAATCCCAACCATGTTATTTATGCTGTATTACCGCAAAAAACAGATGAATTGAACCTTTGTTTTTACAATACATAACTCATGGAGTGATGGGCCTCATGGAAACCAGACTCTCTAAGGCAGTGCTCGGAATCAACCCTTCCCCGACAGAAGCAACATCTTTCCTCGCGAACCAGATGAAGATGGATGGAATCGATATTATCAGCTTTGCCCAGGGCGAGCCGGACTTCGATACGCCTCTGA
>JAAYJB010000230.1 GCA_012523155.1 Synergistaceae bacterium
AGGGTTTCTTTCCAGAAAGGGTCTGCCGTATTCTGCGGCGATCAGCAGAAAAAGCATGGCAAACCCCACTCCTCCTACGTTCGAGTTAAGCCCTGCGATCCGGCCGAGTACCTCGCCGGTGAAGTTCCCTAGAAAAAAGCAAAACGCCACAATTGCGACACCGTAAATGACCATGTGCCCCTCCTCTGCGGCCAAGTATTGAACACCTTCGGTGAAAACTTTACACCCTTCCTTTGATTGATGCATCTTTTTTCTGGATCTGCTGCAGAAAAATATATTCCGGAAAATCCTCCTGGAAAAGATGAGTGGTATAATTTCGTCGATGCAATGTCTGAATCAGGAGAACGATCCTGGCTGATCCGTATTTCCCTGTACCTGGCCCGGCAAAACCGGCTTCGTTCCTGACAGGCTGCAGGAGGATTTTTCCGGGAGGTGGAAGTCAGGTAAAAAGAGGCACACTGTATCGGCAGGCACGTTATTTTTTTCAGGAGGTGGAGATTTTAATGGCCAGAAAACAGGTAATTTATGGAGTAGACGACAAGCCTCCATTCCCCGTGATGGTCCTTGCGGGAGCTCAGCATGTCCTCACCCTTTTCGGCGCGACGACCCTCGTTCCCCTGATTTTCGGGCCCGCTATGGGGATGGATGCGATGCAGATAGCGTCATTCATTTCGTGCGTCTATTTCGGAATGGGGATCGCCACACTGATCCAGACACACCCGAAGCTCGGTTCGGGGCTTCCCATCGTCCAGGGGTCCAGCTTCAGCTTCATCCCGTCCGTCATGACCATTATAGGAGCCTACAAGGCAATGGGTCCCGACGTGATCATGCAGTACATCGGCGGAGGACTGATCGCGGGAGGCATTATCCTGTCGTTCATCGGCTACAGCGGCATCATCGGCTACATACGGAAGGTCATTACCCCGGTGGTCATTGGCCCGGTTATTATGGCAATAGGCTTTTCACTGGCTCCCACGGCCATCGGAAACGCGGCGAACTACTGGCCCGCTTCCCTTCTTGTCGTATTTCTTATTTTCTTCTTCAGCCTTGTCAGCAGGAACAAGTACGCAAACATATTCGCTATTCTGTCATCCATAGTGATCACCTACCTTCTCTGCTTCGGCCTGTCCTCGGCGGGCATTTTTCCGGCGGGGCATCCGGCCCACATCGATCTCGCCAGGGTAGCAGATGCACCATGGCTGAGGTACAAGGTTTTCATGCCGTGGGGTGCCCCCAAATTCAGCCTTCTTGCCTTCGGGGCACTTCTTGCCGGATTCTTCGCTGTCATGATCGAATCCGTTGGTGACTATCACTCCTGCTCCTATGCAGCCGGGCTGGATGATCCTGACGAAAAGACCATCAGCCGCGGCATAGGAGCTGAAGGGCTGAACTGCGCGCTTTCCGGGCTTTTCGGTTCGGTAGGTACTACATCCTATACCGAGAACATCGGCCTGATCGGTCTCACTGGCGTTGCTTCGAGATGGGTGGTCAGGACAGGAGCGGTCCTTCTCATAATCATGAGTTTTATCGGCAAGCTCGGTGCTCTCATCGCCACCATGCCCTCGCCGATCATCGGCGGGGCATACATAGCCCTGTTCGGCACCATCGGCGCCCTTGGAGTCCAGGTCCTCATGAGGGCAGACATGGGAAGCCAGCGGAACATTCTTATCGTGGGATTCGCATTTCTCATGGCCATGGGCCTTCCCGGCTGGATAGAGCAGAACCAGGCTCTTTTCATGAACCCGGAATACAGCCCTGTGCTCCAGACTCTCGGCGGCATGGTCTGGGCGATTCTCAAGACGCCCATGGCGGTCGCCGGAATCTGCGCCGCGTTCTGCGACTCTCTCGTCCCGGGAACCGACGAGGAACGGGGTATCGGTACCAGGATGAAATAGAAAACAGGAGCTTTTCTTTCGAGCTCCAGACGCAAATGAAGCGGGGCTCCCCGGTCGGGGAGCCCCGCTTCATTTGCCGAAGCACTGTTATTTTTTATATTCCGAGATGAACTGCTGCACTTCCTTTATGAGATCTTCTCCTATGTCCTTGGCGAACTGGTCGTAAATAGGCTGGCAGGCTTCCTGGAAAGCAGCCTTTTGTTCCGGGGTGAGAATGGTGACTTCCATTTTTTCCTTGAGTTTTTCAAGGTATTCCGCATTCATCTTTCTGTTGAGTTCCCTGTTGTGGATCTTTGCCTGGTCTGCGGCATCCTGCACGACCGCTTTCATGTCATCGGGAAGGCCGTCCCAGAATCCCTTGCCGATCAGCAGGACAAAGGGCGAGTACACGTGTCCCGTATCTGTGGCGAACTTCTGGACTTCAAAATAGTTCTGCAGAAAAATGGTGCCCCACGGATTTTCCTGTCCGTCCACGACCTTCTGCTGCATGGCGGAGAAGAGTTCTCCGAAGGCCATGGGGGTAGGGTTCGCACCCATTACCTTGAAAGCAGCCAGGTGGATGGGATTTTCCATAGTCCTTATCTTCAGCCCCTTCAGGTCTTCAGGAGCCTTTACGGAATGGGAGTTGTTCGTAAGCATGCGGAAACCGTTCTCCCAGTATGCGAGCCCCACCATACCCTGTGCTGGAAGCATGTCGAGGAGCTTTTTGCCCACGGGGCCGTCAAGGATATAATCTGCAACCTCTTCATTGGCGAAGAGGAACGGCAGGTCGTAAATCTTGTAGGCATTGACGAATGCAGTCATGGGCGCAGTGGAGGGGCACGTCATCTCCTGTGTCCCCATTTTGAGAGCCTCCATCATGGTCCGGTCATCACCGAGCTGGCTTGAATGGAAGAGCACAACTTCGATTTTCCCGCCGGAATTTTTCTCCACGACTTCCTTGAAGAACTTCAGGGACTGGAACTGGGCCGACTTGTCATTGAGCCCGATTCCTGCGTTGATCGTGTACTCCGCGCCGAAAGCGGCCGCGGCAAAGAAGGCGACAAGAAGAATGGCTGCAAAAACTGATTTCAGCTTCATTTTTTTCTCCCCTTTCAATTTGTACGATATCCCCAAAAAACACCTTCTGAGCGTATTTCCCTGTTTCCCGAACTTGTCCTCCATCACCTCTTTTCAGTTCGAATTTCAAGTTTTTACGGCATTACGAGATTCGGAACGAACAGGATCACCTGCGGGAAAAAGATAAGGAGTACGAGCACCGCGAGTTCAGCCACAACAAACGGTGCGATGGACTTAACAAGCTCGTCGAATTTTATACCAGCCACGCCGGTCGCCACGTAGAGGACAGTTCCCACGGGAGGAGTGATAAGGCCTATGCCGAGGTTGA
>JAAYJB010000231.1 GCA_012523155.1 Synergistaceae bacterium
ATCCGAAGAGCACCACAGCGGTATTTAGGGCAAGCTTCCGCATCTTGCCCAGGTCTGCAGGCGCGGCAGAAGGAACGAGATTGGCCACTGCAGCGCCAAGAACCAGAGCGATCCCTACGGCCCAGGTCTTCGTCTGGGGAAGCAGGGCAAGAATCACTACTGCAGCCATGAAAAAGAGAAACGGGGCGTTTTTTCTGTCCGGTTTCACGGATCTTTACTCCCTGCCGCCGGGGAACAGTACCCCGTCGAAATATTGCCGGTAGTGGAAAAGGGCCGGTATTCCCCCTGTATGGACGAAGAGGATCTTCTCTCCCTTTTTGCAGAACCCCTTCCCGATAAGGTCAAGCATTCCTGCAAAAGCCTTCCCGGTGTAGACGGGGTCCAGCAGGATCGATTCGCTCCTGGCAAGAAGCACGACCGCGTTGATCATGGCCTCGGTGGGAAGAGAGTAGCCTTCTCCGACATACCCGTCGAAACACTGGATCAGGTCGTCGGGCAGGGGGTCGTCTATGCCCAGCAACCCGGCAGTCTCTCCAGCGAGCTTTCGCACCAGGGGGACCTGGAGCTCATTGGGGCGGCTGATATTGACCCCTGTAAGGGGAATGCCCGACCTGTTCGCCCACAGCCCCGCCGCGAGGCCGGCATGGGTCCCGGCGCTCCCGCTGGTTGTGAAGATACGGTCGAAAGAGACCCCCTTTTCAAAGGACTGGGCAAGAATTTCTTCGGCACAGGCCACGTACCCGAGGGCGCCTACGGCATTCGACCCGCCTCCCGGAATTACGTAGGGCTTCTTTCCTGCCTTCCTCAGCTCTTCAGCCGTTTTTTCCATCTCTGCGGGCATGTCGGACTTTGCCGGGACGGCACGGATGGAATCGACTCCCATGAGATGAAAGAGGAAGTTGTTCCCCGACTCTCTTTTCGAATACGTCCCTGCAACCCGTTCTTCGATGACCAGATGGCATTCGAGCCCTTCCTTTCGTGCAGCGGCAAGGGTGAGGCGGCAGTGGTTCGACTGGGGAGCGCCGCAGGTTATGACTGAATCGGAGCCTCCGGAAAGGGCATCCGCCAGCAGGAATTCGAGTTTTCTCGTCTTGTTGCCGCCGGGGAAGAATCCGAGGTAATCATCCCTTTTGATCCAGATCTCAGGACCACCGACGATCTCTGAAAGCCGGGACAGAAGCTCCATCGGGGTCCATCCTTCCGTGTAGCGCCGGCGGGGAAAGCGTGCAAGATTCACTGACATCAAGCTCCTTTTCAATTTGATTTTGTGATGATGGATTTTTCTTCGAAAAAAGCGCCCTCTTCTGAAAAAAGAGGGCGCGATGGTGCGAAGGAGATGCTTTTTATTCTGCGTTTTCCTCGAGAGTTTCAGCAAGAATGAACATTTCACCGCTTCCGGAGGATGAATGGACCCTCCCCGTGATCCGGACGGGTGTTCCTTCTCCCTTTCCCCGGAGCCATTCCTGCAGGACAGGGTCAAAAACCCGTACAGGAAGGAAGCTCACACGTTCAACGCCGTCATACCCGACGCTCGGATGCTTCAGCGAAAACCTCAGGTATACGCCGTTTCTGTTTTTCCCGGCCATATCTCCCTTGGGAAGATGTATCAGACCGGTGACCGTGACTGAATTCTCGAAGTTCACCAAAATTCCAGCTCCTTGTGCGTTATTGTCTCCCGTTACAACAGGGTGAAGGAAAGATACCACTTTTTCCTTTTTTTCGCAAATAATTCTTTATTTTATGAGCCCCTTTTCCCGAAGGAATGCCGCCGCGATGTCTTCAGGGTCGTCGCCTTCGTCGAATGCGAGGTTCATGGCCGCCATTGACTGTTCGTCAATGACCCCGCTGATCTTCTCCACCACGGGAACAAGGCCGGGGTACTTTTCGGCAAGAGGTATGGGAAGCACGAAGGCGGCGCTGTAATCGGGGAAGAAGTTCTTGTCGTCCTCGAGAAGAGCGAGGTCAAGCTTCTTTATCCGGGAGTCGGTTGAATAGGCCGCGATGACGTCCACCTCGTCCTCGGCGAGTGCCATGTACATCATGGCGTACTGCATGGGAAGCACGTCCCTGAAGGTGATGCCGTAGCGCTCCGACCAGCCGGGATAACCATCGAGGCGGGTATCGAAGTTCTCGTCTCCGCCAAGCTTCCACTTCGGGGCATGGTCCGCTAGGTCGGAGGCCTTTTTAAGCCCCAGTTTTTCTGCCCTCTCCGCCTTCACAGCCATGACATAGGTGTTATTGAACCCCACCGGGCGGGTCCACGTCATGTTGAAGTTCTTCTCGAAGCCTTCCTTCACCATTTTGAAGGTTTCGTCGG
>JAAYJB010000031.1 GCA_012523155.1 Synergistaceae bacterium
AATGAATTTCCGGTACTTGACGGAATACTCTGGAACGGGCTCCCGCCGGAGAGGGGTTGCGTCTGCACTCTTCCGGATGGAAGAGTTCCAGAAACATTGTATTCCATGGAATGGCCCGCCTTTGAACTGGGAATTGCAGCGGGAAGAGTATTGATACGGACCCTTCATGGAAATGGTGCCGGCCCTGAAACGACCTGGCTTGTGCCGGGCATGAGGAGGCCCGGAGGAGAGCGGGAGCCCTATGTGAAAAATCTATAAATGAACAATGGTTCATACGAGAATATATATTCAACGCCTGTTGACATTATAAGTTCGGGATGTTATAAATACCTCATAGAATAAACATAAGTTCATATATGAGGGAGGAAGAAAAATGTCCTGGATGAAAGACAGCTGCGGAAACTGGTATTGTGAAAGCCCCGTAATTGCCGGCCACGCCGAATGCAGCAGCGTATGGAATAAAGGTGAAGACGGATGCTGGTTCCTCACGGAATCCGGCAGCCCGTCTTCACAGATATCCTCTCTTCCCTGCGGTAAAAAGCTTTCTCTTGCCGTTTGAGTCCTTTAGTCTATTTTTCGAGACCCCAACCTGCAGAGTGGATACCGGGCAGGTCGACAGGGAGTTTTCCCAGTGGAAGCGTCGTTCCGTTCAAAATGGCGGCTGCAGAAGTTATAACTGAAGGTATATCGCTGTAAAGCACCAGGGAGCCTCCTGTGGAAGGAAGCGAAGAAAGCGCGTACGGGCTTCTTGCGGAGAGAAGAAAGAGGCGACTCTCTCCGAGGGTTTTCAGAAGTTCCATCCAGTCAGGATTTTTCCAGCTGTCATATTCCCCCGCAAAAATAACCGAAGCACTGCCGGCTTTTTCAAGAACTGCCTGAATATCTTCCTTTCGTGGTTTTTCCGGAACTGAAACGACAGAAAAATTACTGCATAATGAAGCCAGCTGTTTCCCGGCGGCGATTTTCTCCCCGGGCCAGATCAGCAGTGTTTTCTTCCCCGATCTGAGCTGTGCGGTTGCCTTGCTCCAGTTTCGAACAAGCGTTATGCTTTTTGACGCTGCCTCGGCGGCCGTCAGTTCTTTACTTGCTGATTTTCGGGGTGCTGTTGTACCGGATGGCCTCTTGTGGAGGGAGAGTCCCAGACGGGCTTTCGCTTTCAGAATTCTCTCCACCGATTCGTCGAGGCGGGTTTCGGAAATAACTCCGCTTCTGCACGCTTCCAGTATGGCTTTAAAAACCATGGGATGTTCATCTTCAAGGTGTCCCCGGTCTGCTCCGAATAGGAGAATATCAGCCCCCGCATTGAAGGCTTCTATTGCTGCCCGGATCATTCCCCAACCCTTTTCAAGCGCTCCCATTCCCATGGAGTCAGTAACGATGATACCGGAAAATCCCATTTCATTCCTGAGCATTCCAAGGATGTTGGGAGAAAGCGTGCCCGGTCTCTCAAGGTCGAGGGCCGGGACCAGGACATGTGCAGTCATGATCATCGGTACGCCTGCCTCTATTGCTGCCCGGAACGGAGGCAACTCCGTATCATTGAGGTCTTGCATGGAGGAACTGATCACCGGAAGCCCCGTGTGGGAATCAATGCCCGTATTACCGTGACCAGGGAAATGCTTTGCGCAAGGGAGAACCCCCTTTTCGAGGAAGCCTGAAATCATGGCTCTGCCCAGCCTGGAGACGAGTTCAGGGGAGGATCCGAACGAACGGACGCCTATGATGGGATTGCGTGGATCGTTGTTCACATCCACAACAGGGGCGAAATTTACATTTATGCCCATTGCCGAAAGCTCTTCTGCCATTATGCCCGCGACCCTGGCTGCCAGCCTTTCGTCGCCTGAAGCACCAAGTGCCATGTTGCCGGGGAAAAGGGTTGTTCCTTCGTTTATCCGGTTTACCAGACCTCCTTCCTGGTCGACTGCGATAAAAAGAGGCCATGAATTTGCCATGGCGGCTTTTTTTTGAATTTTCTCAACGAGTTCCGCTACCTGTTCAGTGGTACGGATGTTTCCCCTGCTTGAGTAAAGGATGACTCCTCCCGCCTTCATCTCAGTGATCACTCTTTCAAGATGGGGGGAGAGGGAGGATCCCTCGAAGAAGCACATCATGATCTGTCCGACTTTTTCTTCAAGAGACATATTGCTAATAGCTGATGCAGACGCTCCCGACGGAGAAAAAGCAACGAAAAGTACAGGCAAGACAAGAAAACAGAGACAGCATTTCCATTTTTTTTTCATTGAAGCGTTTCGCCTCCTGTTGATAGAGAAAATCTTAAAAAATGTGGTTGCGGTAAGAATAACGGATGGAACATGTATAAGAGGCAGGAGATCGTAAACCCTGCCTCTTCAGATTACTTCTGTACGCAATGTTTCCCGGCGGGAAAACAGCTAACGCATGCGTATTGTTTCATCAGCGGGATAACCGAGTCTGTACAGCACCTTCACGTTCTTTTTCTCACCCGGCTCAAGAGCGAATTTCCAGGTGAGTATGTTTTCTTTGTCCTGTTCCTCAACTTCCGGCTCGATACTGATTGTTTCAACCGAGATTTTTTCCTGGGCTGAGAGAGGAATCCTGTCTTTAAGGAGGACGGTGATTTTTTTCTTCGTACCGTTGACGATCTCAATTGTATAGCCGTCTTCCAGCCGGCCGTTGCCAGTCCAGGTGCTTCCTGTCTTCGAGATGATTTTCTCTCTTTTTGCCTTCACAAGAGGCAGTTTACCGAAAGCAAGAGACAGGTCAGTACCTGCCCCCTGCTCCGAAAGGTGTACTTTTGCGGAGAGCTGCCCGTCCGTAGAAAGCTCGGCCGTTCCCGGGAGAATGGGCTGGGGTATTTCTTTTGCCTCCGCCGTTATCCATGCTTCGTCTGAAAATAGTGGAATTGACACTATGGCCGACTCGGCCTTCATGGAAAATTCGCCAAGTCCGAACTCCGACCATGTGTTATTCCCTTCGAGAAGTCCCTGAGCATGGGTTGTCATGTCGGTCATTGTCTCGATAATTACCGGTGCGGGAGCCTCAGGAGCAGATGCCATCCTGAAGGCAGGTCTTTCCATCATTATTGCGGCTTCTTCCAGAGCTTCGTAGCCTTTCACTGCTTTTCGCTCGAAATCCGCCACCAGGGGGCGAAGCTTGGGCATGCTTACTTCTCTTGAAGGCATGACGGTATGAAAATACAGATCTCCATCGAGAGGTACTCCTGTATGCTGCCTCGCTTTTGAGATGAGGGATGCAGAAATAGTTCCCGAATCGCTGTCAAGATCCATACGGTAGAACGGCGTCCAGTCGGCATATGAAGTCCAGGCTTCGACAAGAAGTTCCCCCTTGCCGGTCACCCGGGCCTTTACAGAAACTCCAAGGTCTGAGTTTCTGGGCATTTTTACAGCAAAATCTTCCTGAAGAGCTTCGATTTCTTTTTTCATTTTATCCATGGATTCGGTAAGGGTTATCAGATCTGATTCAAGTTTTTCCCGTACCGAGCGGGTTGCTTCCACGTAAGCCGGAATGTCTTCCCCCTTCAGATCTTTTGGAAGAGGGCCCGAGAGTATCTGAATGGATTGCTTCACGGCTGCTGTTTTCCCCTCCAGGACAGCAAGGGCACGTTCCTTTTCCCTGATCGTTTTATCAGATTCCCTGAGAGAGAGCGGGATCCATCCGGGACGGGGAAATTCCAGGGCTTCGAATGAGTGGACAGACTGCCCATCGGAAGGAAGGGGGCGGATCGATTCAGCATCAAAGGTGCCCGGAAGCTCAAAACTCAAACCTTGTTCAAAGGGAACCGAGAATGTTATTTTCGCGCTGCCGGGGTAGATATCGGTCCTCAAAATCCTTGGTGCACCAGGGGCCGATCCCGGAGCCTGAACCGGCAAAACCAGAAGAAAAGCAACGCTCGCAAACAAAACGGAAAAAAAACACTTCATAAACTGTTCCCCCTCTCAGTTTCCAGATGTGGGTGAAAATTTCCATTAATCATACCAGAAAGTTTCGTTGGTTATTCAAGATCGGTTATTTTCTCTTTTTCTCTTGAAACAGGTATAATGCTTGTTGGAAAAAACACTCCCTAACGAAGGAGGGAGCATAATGCTCAAATGTGGAATCATCGGACTTCCGCTCAGCGGAAAAAGCACTGTTTTCAATGTAGTCACCAGGGCGGGAGCAGAGGTCAAACCGTACGCAAGCGGAAAGACCGATCCGAACAGGGCAATGGTTAATGTACCCGACAACCGTTTCGATGACCTGGTAACCATATTCGAACCCAGGAAAGAAACGCCTGCGACAGTCGAGTTCGTCGATCTTGCGGGGTTGTCAAGGAATGCCAGCAAAGGAGAAGGCCTGGGGAACTCATTTCTCTCATTTGTATCGGAATCAGATGCACTGGTGCATGTGATTCGGTTTTTTGAAAACCCGGATGTTCCCCATCCTGAAAGTACCATCGACCCTGTCCGTGACTGGAATATTGTTGAAATGGAGCTCATCTTCAGGGATCTTGCTGTCATTGAAAACAGGCTCTCGCGCCTGCAGGCGAAAAAAAAGAATATCCCGGCCGAACAGGCGGAACAGGTTCTCCTCGAGAAATGCCAGGCATGTCTTCTGGAAGAGAAACCTCTCAGGGATCTCGGCTTGACGGCGGAGGAAATGAGAACGCTGAGTGGTTTTGCCTTTGTCACCCTTAAGCCGGAACTCATAGCCGCAAACCTCGATGAAGGACAAACCGATGACGCTATGCCACAGTTAAAGGACTTGCGTGTACTGGCTGCAGAAAAAGGTCTGAGCGTCGTCAAAGTCTTCGGCAAAATGGAAATGGAACTGGCAGAACTTCCGCCGGAAGAACAGTCGGAGTTCATGAAAGATCTTGGAATCGAGGAACCGGGGAGAAACCGGTTGATTTCTGAGGCATATTCTATGCTGGGTCTTATCTCATTCTTTACGACAGGGAAAGACGAGGTAAAGGCATGGACGCTTCGAAAAGGTGAAAATGCCGTTGATGCTGCCGGAGTGATCCATTCTGACCTTGCCCGTGGATTTATTCGCGCCCAGGTGGTTTCGTACGATGATTTCAAATCCCATGAATCGTCATTCACGAAATGCAGGGAAAAGGGTGTTTTAAAGCTGGAGGGGAAAGAATACCGGGTATCGGACGGGGATATGATCGAAATACGTTTCAATATATAGATATGGTACAATCAAATCTCAAATTTTTTAGATAAAGGGAGGCGCTTTTTTTATGGCCATGCCGATGCAGGTAAGTCTGGATGAAATATTGTCGATGCTTCTGGCCAGGGTTGACAGCCTGGTCCTGAGCGATGAGAACTCAAAGAGCAAGTTCAATATCATTACACGTGTTCTCTACAAAAAGGGAATCATCACCGACGACGATGTGGCGGATTCCATCCGTGAGGAGCACCGGGTTCTCAAGGAACTTGGTCTCATAGCGGAAGAGCCCGGTGAAGATGTAGTTAAATCCATAGCGGAAAATATCCTGCAATGGATCAAAGGAGACGTGGAAGCCCTCAAAAAGGGGATGGAAGAGTACGAGCGTAAAATGCAGGATGCCGTGAGCAGGCAGCCGCAGAAACCGAAAATTGACGTAGCTCCGGCCGCCGTCCTGCAGCAGCTGAACCGTATGGGAGGAAAACAGGGCGGAGGCAGCAAGCTGATACTGTAAGAATCAGAAAAAAGGCCTGTAT
>JAAYJB010000232.1 GCA_012523155.1 Synergistaceae bacterium
GCTGCCACAAAGACTTTCATGGGGCAGATGGCAGTCCTTTATCTTCTCGCCATTCACCTGGGCAAGATGCAGGGAAAGGTAACTCCCGAACAGGAAAAAACCTTCTGCGACGAGCTTCTCGCCCTTCCCTACAAGCTGGAATCGGTGCTGCAGAAACAGGAAACCCTTGAGGAAATGGCCATGCTCTACAACGAGGCCCGTGACTTCCTCTTCCTCGGGAGGGGAATATCCTTCCCCATCGCCCTTGAGGGGGCACTCAAGCTGAAGGAGATCTCCTATGTCCATGCCGAGGCCTATGCGGCCGGAGAAATGAAGCACGGCCCCATAGCCCTCCTCGACCCCAGGGTCCCCGTGGTCGTGATCTCTCCGAAGGATGCACTGCACGAAAAAACATTCTCGAACATACTCGAGGCGAAGGCCAGGAAATCACCTGTCATCGCCATCGCTACCGAGGGTGACGACTCTCTCGAAGGTACGGCGGACCATATTTTCCATGTCCCCCGCACCCTCGACCAGTTCACGCCATTCCTCACCGTCGCCCCGCTGCAGCTCTTTTCCTACTTCTTCGCCCGGTTCCTTGGCTGTCACATAGACCAGCCCCGGAACCTCGCGAAGAGCGTCACCGTGGAGTAGGAACGCGGCAGGAAAAAAACGAAGGGGCCCGGGAAATTTCTCCCGTGCCCCTTTTTCTTTCCCTTGTCCGGAAAAAATTTTTGCAAATTTACTCTGAAAGCGGCTCCCGTGTGAAGGGACTGTAGATGCGGATGTGCGTCACACGGTCGAACACGTGGTCCTGTCTTCCGGCCCCCTCGGGAAATTTCCGCCAGGGGCCTCCGTCGATCCTGCACAGTGCCAGGGGTTTCCTTCCGTAAGTCGACCACGTGTTCCACAGAGCGTCAGAGAGCTGGCTTCCCGGAAGAAAGTTCCCGGCGAAGAGCGGAGCTGTCCCCGGAAGGGGATCCACCGTCTCTGAGGCGATGATGAGCCACTGGGTCAGCTGCCATGCCCCGCCCATCTCCTTCGACTTCGAGTGCAGAAAGGGGAGTACCTGGAAGCCCCCGACCACACCCCTCGCCGCGGTGCTCACATCGATGACCCCCGAATGGTTCGCCCGGATCCTTCCAGGCCCCTGGAACTCGGTCCCGCCGAACCGTCCCGAGCCCTTCACCGGGCGTATGACCCTCGCAAGTACTTTCGGCCCTGACGGGTACCAGCCGATCACCCGGCCTCCCGGCCGGTTCTCCATGTCCACAATGTATGGCCTTTCGGCTTCGCTGACCTCGAATATCATCACATCTCCGGCAGACGGAAGGCCGTTTTCCCCAAGGGGCACCGTTCTCCCGTCGTTTTTCCGCACCTTCACCGGCGTTCCCACGGGAGGCGCCCATCCGCCGAAAAATCCTGTCCCTGCAGGCACGTCAAGGGTCAGGAACGCCTTTGCCCCTGCCGCGGGAGCAACCGTATGGAGCGGCAAGATGCTCATGGTCCTTCCCGCATCCTTTTCCACCGACAGCGTCAGGTGTACCGCGTTCACCGCCGAAGCCGCCACTGTTCCAGGGGCGGCCCATTTCGAGGCGGTGTACCCCGGCCAGCGTGTTGCGGTGGGAAGATCCCTGACCGTACCGAGGGAAAACTCCCTTCCGTCTGGAAGGACCGCCCGTGCCTCCGCACCGGAGATCACCGGGACATATATCGTGAAAACAGGCTCGGCCGCCGCAGCCGAACCGAAAAGAAGTGCGGCCGCTGCGGCGCACACAACCGACATTCGAAAAAAGGATCTCATAGCAAACACCCCTCTCTGCAGTAAATTAAAAATGTGGATAAAACCATATAGACCAGATGTTCCCCGCCCAATGGTACAAAATAGCCGGAAGAACGGAACCGTGTCTTTCCCTCAGCACCCCCATGATCAGCCCGGGAAAAAATGCAAGCAGAGCGAATGGAGCGAAGGGAGATGCCAGGTGGGCGAGACCGAAGAGACCTGATGCCAGCACGATACTCCAGAAGGGTGAAACTCTTGCTGAAAGAATCGTCTGGAGCCATCCCCGGAAGAACGTCTCCTCGGCTACTGCAGCGGCAAGCCCCGAAAGAACCGCCGCCGGAACA
>JAAYJB010000233.1 GCA_012523155.1 Synergistaceae bacterium
GTCTCCTTTTCTCTCGGCGCTTCGGAGATTATTTCTCCCCGCCGTACAACTTCAGGACGTCCAGAATTGCGCTGTCTACCGACTCCGATGCAAGGTTGAATGGAGCCCTGCAGGGGCCGAGTTTTTCTCCCCTGAGGTTTGCGGCGCGCTTGATGATGGAGTTGGGATTTCCGAGCTTCATGCAGTCACGGAGAGGACGTATGCAGTCTTGGACCTTTCTTGCCCCTTCGAAATCACCTTTCAGCCAGAGGTCATAAATCGATGCCATGATCTCGGGAAGGACGTTGCTCACTCCCGAGATGCCGCCGCTTCCTCCTGCCAGCAGCGTCCAGAGGATCAGGGAGTCGTTTCCGGACACCACCCTGAAGTTTTTTCCTTCGATATCCCGCGTTTCCTCAATGTAGCGGAGAATGTTGTCGAAATTTCCGCTGCTGTCCTTTATGCCCGCAATATTCGGGATGCGGGCGAGTTTTTTCACGGTTTGGTAGGCAAGGTTGACGCCGGTCCTCGCGGGGATGTTGTACAGGACTATGGGAATATCCACTGCTTCGGCAACTGCCCTGAAATGGGAATAAAGCTGGTCCTGGGAGCTTTCGGCAAAATAGGGACAGATGATGGATGCACAGTCCGCGCCCATTTCTTTTGCCGCCTTGGTCAGCTCGATAGTCTCTCCTGTGGTGATGCATCCCGTTCCCGCATACACGGGGAGGCGTCCCCGGTTTTCCCTGATCACGGCCTCCATGATCTGCAGTTTTTCATCGAATGAAAGGGCGAAGCTCTCGCCGTTGGTCCCGATGCAGAACAGTCCGTGGATGCCGGCCCTGATGAAGCGGTTCACCTGGCCGCGGAGCTCGTCCCAGTTGATGGATTCGTCCTCGAAAAAGGGTGTTGCCATTGCTGCGATGATACCTTTCGGCTCGAACATAATGCTTTTCCTCCCGGTCAGCATGGATTGTGAAAGAATAAAAGTTCTTTTCCTGCTGCAATGCTTTTTTGAACAGGCGGCCGGGGCCGGCCGCCTTCTCATTACGGTAAAAGCTTCAGGTAGATGCCCCGCGCGTCTTCCGGCGAGACCTGTTTGGGGTTATTGTCCAGAAGGCGGGTCACCTTCATTGCCGCGGCAACTATATCGTCAAGATCTTCTTTCCTGACACCGAGTTCCCGAAGGTCGGAAGGAATGCCGAGTGCCCGGACCAGCGTGAAAATGCCTTCCACGGTTTTCTTCGATGTTTCTTCATCGTCGGCCCCGGCAGGGATACCCATGGCGGCTGCTACACGGGCGAACCTTTCCGCGACGGCGTCCCGGTTGAAATCCATGACCCAGGGAAGGAGGATCGCGTTTGAAAGCCCGTGGGGTATCCGGTAGCGTCCTCCAAGCGGGTAGGAGAGGGCATGAACTGCCACGGTGCTCGATGATGCGATACACATTCCCCCGTAGAAAGCAGCGAGAAGAAGGTCTTCCCTGGCTTCCAGGTCGCCGCCGTCCTGAAACGCGCGGAGCAGGCTGCGGTTTATGAGCCTGATGGCTTCAATGGCATAAAGATCTGAAAAGGGATTCCGCTTCTTCGAGATGAAGCATTCTATTGCGTGGCAGAAAGCGTCAAGCCCTGTCGTGGCGGTTATATTCGCGGGCAGGGAAACGGTCGCTTCAGGGTCGAGAAGCACGCAGTCGGGGATGAAGAAGGGATGTACTACTCCCACTTTCAGCTGCTGTTCCGGGACGACCACAATGGAGTTGGGGGTCGCCTCTGACCCTGTGCCTGCAGAAGTTGGGATGGCGATAAGGGGGACACCCCTCTCCTTTATGAGCGAGGCATCCAGAAGGTTATCGAGATAACCGGGGTTCCTGAGCAGAACAGATGTCATCTTTGCGCTGTCGAGGACGCTTCCGCCCCCCATGGCAACGATCAGGTCCACTCCAAGTCCGCTCATCCTGGTGAAAAGCTCCCGTACCTGGCCGACTTCGGGTTCTACGGGAACATCCGGTACCACGTGGACCGAGGTTCCCTGTGCCCGGAGCATTTCCAGGAGGTTGTCCGAACCGCCGCTTCGGTGAACGGATCCGTCCACGAGAAATGCCATTGACTTGGGTGAAAAAGATGAGACGATCTTTCCGATCTCCCCTATGCATCCTCTTCCGGACACAATGTCCCGCGGTGGGCGCATTCTGTATGTCATTGAGGTCACTCTCCTGTCAGGCCGGTTTCATCCGGAAAAGGCACTTCCATTCCGGAATATTGGTATACCATGGTTACCAGATTTTCTATACTGATTATATTCATAAAGCTGCAAACGTGTCAATGAGAAAAATCTTTCCGTGGAAATACCTCAAATAAAACAGGAAAAAGAAAACCTTGTGTTTTCGGATGTCAGGGACCGGATTTTTTTCGGGCAGGAGATGTGTACCTGTTGA
>JAAYJB010000032.1 GCA_012523155.1 Synergistaceae bacterium
GAGATCCCTCTCGGCCAGAGCCTGTCCACGAGGATCCTGAAACCGTCGTCCGGGTCTGCCGGTTCGTAAATGCGCTTCAGCCGTATGGTCATGCTTTCGCCTCCTGTCACTGGGGCCGGCCTGAAAAGAACGGGCTGCCCGATTTCGTGTGACTTCTCTTCCTCTCAGCGCCTGAATGAAACCACAGTCACCCCGAAACCTCCCTCGGAGGGTCCACCGAGGCGGTAGGAAGCAACATATTTCAGCGAGGCGCAGAGAGCATGCACCTCCCGCCGCAGAATACCCTCTCCCCTGCCGTGAATGACGGTCACCTGGTCGTACCCCAGCCGCATTGCCTGGTCAAGATACCGTTCCACGACCGGGAGCGCTTCATGGACGTTCATCCCCCTTACCATGACGGAAGGAGGGACCCTGTCAGGTGCAGAGGAAGAGTGTTCCTGCACCGTGATAGATTTCGGCTTCTTTTCAGTGGGAACAAGTTTTTTTACGTCCACTTCCATCTTCATGGCACCGGCCCTGAGGATGGCACGGTTGCCCTTCAGCGACTCTATAACACCCGCCACACCTGTTCCTGCGACCTGGGCGATGCCTCCAACGACCGGCGTGAAGCCTGAGGACGGAATGTTCCGAAGAAGGCGTTTTTCCTGGTTCTGCTCGAGTTTCTTTCGTTCAGTGCGCACTTTCTCACCTGTTTCCCGTATTTGCCTGTGGACTGCGGATTTTGCCGCATCTTCTAGATTTTTCAGCAGATCGCGGCTTGACTGCTCCGCCTTTTCAAGTAAGGCGGCGGCTTTTTTCTCAGCCTCAGAGAGTATTTTGTCCTTCCTGAATTCAATTTCCCTCATTTTCTCAGAGTACAGCTCCCGCTCCTCCGAAAGCTTTTTCCGGAGCAGCGCCGCCTCGCTTTCTTCCCTGTCAAGCCACGCCTTTCGCTCATTCAGTTCGGCAATAAGGTCCTCCACGGGGACTTCCCTTTCACTGAGCGCCTTCCTGGCCTTTTCAAGCACATTCTCCGGAAGGCCGTATTTCTGGGCTATCAGTATGGCGTTGCTTTTTCCCGGAATGCCGAGGAGCATCCGGTAGGTGGGAGACAGAGACTCGGCGTTGAACTCCATGCTGGCGGTCTCAACTCCGGGGGCTGTCAGAGCATATTGTTTCACCGGGTTATGGTGGGTGGTAGCCAGTGTCAGTCCCTTCTCCCTCGTCAGCGTATCGAGGATGGCAATGCCGAGGGCCGCCCCTTCCTGGGGATCGGTGCCTGCCCCAAGTTCGTCGAGGAGGACCAGGGACGTGCGGTCCGACTTCTCGAGGATGGAAATGATGTTTTTTACATGAGCGCTGAACGTTGAGAGGTTCTGCTCAATACTCTGTTCATCACCGATATCGGCGAAGAGGGAGCTTATTTTCCCAACCACGGAGTCCTCTTCAGCCGGCAGCGGGAGACCGCACCACGCAAGGTAGACGCAGACTCCTGCCGTTTTGAGGACCACTGTTTTTCCTCCCGTATTAGGACCCGTGATGACAAGGCTTCGAAACCTGTCCCCGCATTTTATGGAAACAGGGACCGCGGCATCCCCGAGAAGGGGGTGACGTGCGTCATGGAAGGAAAACATGGTCTTTTCGGTGAGCTGGGGGAGCTTCCACTTTTTTTCGTGCATGACCGCGGCGGCACCGTAGAAGAGATCGAGCATGGCCAAAACTTCTTCTGTTTCTCTCAGGGGGCGCTCTTTCGACAGGAGTTTTTTCGTGAGCTGCCTGAATATGGCTTCCTCTTCCTCCCGCTCATCACGGA
>JAAYJB010000004.1 GCA_012523155.1 Synergistaceae bacterium
TGGTGGAGCTAAGGGGATTCGAACCCCTGACCTCTTGAATGCCATTCAAGCGCTCTCCCAGCTGAGCTATAGCCCCCTGCGCAAACGGGAGTATTATACGGAGCGTTGTCGAATCTGTCAACCGCTTCTTTCAAATATTGTCTATTCAGCCCTGAAGAGTCTTCCCTTTGGCTTCAATGCTGTCCAGAAGTGAAAAGTATGCCTTTTCGAAAGCGACCAGGCCATCAGCCAGGAGCTTTGCGGTTATCGAGTCCAGTGAAATACCCGCCTGTTCGAGTTCATTCAGCCGCCTTTCCATTTCGGCCCGTTCGTTGCAGACTGAATGGGAGACAGTCCCTGCAGAAAGGAATGCTTCAAGGGTGGCCGGCGGTATTGTGTTTACTGTATGGGGACCGATAAGGGAATCAACGTACAGCGTGGGAGAGTAGGCGGGATTCTTCGTTCCCGTACTCGCCCAGAGAGGTCTCTGGACCCTGGCTCCTTTTGACTCCAGAGTCTGCCAGCGGACAGACGAAAAAAGCGCCTGGAAATCCATATATGCCCCCCGGGCGTTATCTACGGCGATCTTTCCCTGCAGGTCCGCATTATTCTTTTCCGCGAGCATTTTGTCCACTTCGGTGTCGACCCTGCTTACAAAGAGAGACGCTACGGAGGCAATGCCGCAAACGGGAAGCCCCTGCCCCGCACGATCCTCAAGCCCGGAGATGTATGCTTCAGCCACATCCCTGTACTGCTGCCTCGAGAAAATCAGCGTAGCATTCACATTTATTCCCATGGAGATACATTTTCTGACGGCACCCATGCCTGCCTTCGTCGCAGGGATCTTTATCATGACGTTTTTCATTGAGACCAGTGCCGCCAGCTGCTCCGCTTCCGTGACCGTTCCTTCTTCATCATCAGCAAGGACAGGGCTGACCTCAAGGCTCACGAAACCATCTCCGCCGCCGCTTTCCCGGTAAACGGAAGAAAAAACATCCGCAGCTTCACGAACATCGGAAACGGTCAGAGCGGTATAAATTTCTTCCCGCTTTTTTCCCTCCCTTACCATTTTCAGGATATCATCATCGTAATCTGAAGTTTTTCCGATTGCCGTTTCGAAAATTGAGGGATTGGTCGTTACTCCCCTCACCCCCGAGCGGATCATGACATCGAGTTTTCCTGAACGGAGAAGATCTCTGCTCAGAAAATCACACCAGATGCTCTGTCCAAGACGCAGCGCCTGTTTGATTGTGTTTTCACCGGTCATGCTGGCAGTCCTCTCATCATTCTAAGATTTCTTTGCGTCCGCAAAGAACAGGTTCTCCTGTTTCTTCGCCCTACACTCCTGATTTCAATACAGGAAGATCTGGCCTGTACAGTGCCGCGGCTTCCCGGATCTCTTCCTCCGAAACTCCCGGAAAAAAAGCCCTCCATCCTTTTCCCTGCACAGGAAAAACGACCCCGGTACCCTTGGCGGAGGGGAGAAGAATCAGCTCTTCCATTTCTTCCCACTGGAGCAGATCAGTTTTGCCCCGGCCCCAGAAAAGGGTTTCACGAAGAAAACCCTTTTCGGAAAGCGTTATCTTCTTGTCATAGCCCGCGATATAGACGCAGGCAGAACCTACAAGAATGTACGGAACAAAGGAGGCTGCGCTGCTTCCCCCGGCTAGAAGACGGCGCAGGCCGTCACCGAGAAGAAACAATCCCGTCACAAATCCCAGGGCCTTCGTCCATCTGGGAA
>JAAYJB010000234.1 GCA_012523155.1 Synergistaceae bacterium
AAAATCGAGGTTCTCCTGGCATTCGGCGGTTTCTTCGTCATGGTGGCGCTGGAGGCGCGGAAGGTCAAGGGATCGATCCTCTGGGGGATCCTTGCGGTGACTGCCGCCGCTGTAGCCCTCGATATAACGAAGATGCCTGACGGAGTGGTCTCCATGCCCCCCTCGGTCATGCCGGTCTTCGGCAAGATGGATTTCTCGGGCCTTGCCAACCCCAATTTCTGGATCGTGGTTTTTTCCTTCTTCTTCGTTGATTTCTTCGACACGGTGGGAACCCTGGTGGGAGTGACCAACCGCGCCGGCATGCTTGACCCGGAGGGACGTCTGCCGCGGGCCAGGGAGGCTCTCCTGGCGGATGCCATCGGCACGACGGCAGGGGCAGTACTGGGAACGTCCACCGTAACCTCATACGTGGAAAGCGCCAGCGGAGTGGAGCAGGGAGGGCGGACAGGGCTTACCGCATTTGTGACCGGAGTGCTCTTCCTTCTCGCGCTGTTCTTCTCGCCTGTTGTTTCTATCGTGCCGGCATGTGCCACAGCTCCTGCGCTGGTACTGGTAGGAATTTTCATGATGGCCAGCCTCAAGGATCTCGATTTCTCCGACTGGACCAACTTTGTTCCCGCATGCGTTGCTCTTTTCACTATGCCGTTTGCATACAGCATTGCGCACGGAATCGAGTTCGGCATCATATCCTTCACCGTTCTGAAAATGCTGAGCGGAAAGGCCAAAGAAGTAAGCCCCATAATGTTTATACTGACCCTGCTCTTCATCGCCAAGGAAATTTTTGTCTGAGACCCCGGTTCAATGAAAAAACGGGCCTTCCGGTACTTCCGGAAGGCCCGTTTGCGTGTGGAAGCTTGCGGTCACTTGTTCCGGGATCTTCCGAGAAGAAGGCCGCCCGCGAGTCCCGCAATGGTGGGAAGAATCCACGGGAACCCCTGTGAGGCCAGGGGCATTGCTGCAGTGGCCTGCTGCATCCACGGAACAATGAAGCCCGCTTCCTTTACCGCATCAAAGAGGCCGAAAAGAAGTGCCATGAATACTCCGCCCAGAAGCATTGAATGGTATTTCTGCACGTCAAGGAAGAACGTGCCGAGAATGATCACGATAAGGGCAGGGTAGAGGAGGGACAAAAAGGGAACAGTATACCCGACGATCCTGGAAAGGCCCACCATGCCGATAGCGAAACCGCATATGCTGGATGCGATGACCATGGGCTTGTATTTGATTCCCTCACTGGTTATCTGCTCGAAGAAAGTTCCGGCAGCTGCAGTGAGGCCTGCACTCGTGGTGAAGCATGCCAGTGCCATGAGGGCTGCGAATATGGCCATTCCGATCGTCCCGTAGAGATGGGTCGTCACCTTGAGAGGAAGGTCGCCGAGAGTTGCCTCGGTATAGACTCCTCCGGCGCTGGCCCCGAGCCATGTGAGGCTCATCTGTGTCACTCCGAGCAGGACTACCGTAAGGAAACCCACCCTGACCAGGTTTCTTTGCTGGGAGCGTTCTTCCGTGATCCCCTTCATGGAAAAGTCGTTGAGGATCCACCCTCCCATGAGAACTGCAGCGATGGCGTTCATCGTATTATAGCCGAAGTTGAATCCGACTCCGAAGGCGGCCTGGGCCGTAGTTTTGCCGGCAACAGGGTCCGCTGTGGGGTAGAGAACGCCTTTAACTGCTATGGCGGCAATGAAAAGAACAAGGGCCGGGGAGAGAAATTTTCCCAGCCGGTCGACCACTGCAGTCCTGTTGAGACAGACGTATGCGTTCAGCAGGAAAAATACTGCCAGCGTCGCCGAAATTGGAATGTTCGGGAAAAAAGGGAGGATGGACATCTCGTGGGTTGCCGAGGCGACCCTGGGAAGGATGAACACGGGCCCCACCACCAGCATGAGTATTGCTCCAAATACCTTTCCCCAGAAGGGGCTGAGTATTTCGCCCGCCATATGGGCGATTCCGATTTTATCTTTTGCGATCGCCAGGTAGCCGAGAAAAGCGATGATCGTATTCACAAAGAAATACCCCAGCCCGGCTGTGAGCCAGAGAGAGCCTGTATCAAATCCGAGCTTTCCTGGAAAAATAATGTCTCCGACGCCGAAGTGCGCGCTGAACAGCGCAAGTCCCGTTGTGATGATATCCGGTGCTTATAGATCCTGGAGAGTCATTGTGTCCCTTCTCCTTCCTGCTTCTGAGCGCGGAATTGAAATACTGTACCTGAACTCATGAGCGCAAACTTCTCCCGGAAAGCGCCGT
>JAAYJB010000235.1 GCA_012523155.1 Synergistaceae bacterium
CTCTTTATACCATATTCCAGGCTTTTAGGTAAAAAAAGCCCCCGCTCCGTGAGCAGGGGCCTGATTTAAAAAGGAGCGGTCCTTCTCCGGTTCTTCCTGATCAGCTCTTCCTGGCCTGTTCGAGGGTATTTTCGAGAAGCATGGCGATAGTCATCGGGCCGACGCCGCCGGGAACGGGCGTTATCCACGAAGCCTTTTCCGATACGGGAGCGTAATCAACGTCTCCAACGAGCCCTTCTTCGAGCCTGTTGATCCCCACATCGATGACCACTGCCCCTTCCTTCACCATGTCGGCAGTGACAAAACGGGGTTTGCCGATAGCCGCGACGACTATGTCTGCCCTCCGTACATGATCAACAAGATCCTTCGTCCTGCTGTGGCATATGGTGACAGTGGCACTCTCTGCAAGAAGCATCAGTGCGACCGGTTTTCCGACGATGTTGCTTCTGCCTATAACGACTGCCTCTTTGCCGGGCAGGGGAATCCCAGTTGTCCTGAGAAGCCTCATGATCCCCTTCGGAGTGCATGGTTCACAGGCCGGAAGACCGGCCGCAAGGCGCCCGATATTAACCGGGTGGAAACCGTCCACATCTTTCTCGGGCCGTATGGCGGCCAGAACCGTGTCAGGATCTATCTGCGGCGGAAGGGGCAGCTGCACCAGTATGCCGTGAACTGAAGCGTCCGCATTCAGCCTGTTGATAAGTCCCAGAAGTTCCTGCTGGCTCGTGGACGAGGGGAGGCGGTGAAGGAAAGAGGCGAAACCCGCCTCAAGGCATCCCTTTTCCTTCTGCCCGACGTACACTTTCGAAGCTGGATTTTCTCCCACGAGAATCACAGCGAGGCCGGGTACGATACCCTTCTCCCTGAGCGCTGCAGTTTCGTCTTTAATCTTCGCCCGGATTTCAGCCGAGAGTTTCTTTCCGTCAAGTATCTGCGCAGCCATGTCCGTTCCGCCTTCCTAGAACAGGCCCGAAATGCGGCCCTTCTCATCGATATCGATGGTCAGCGCAGCCGGTTTCTTCGGGAGTCCCGGCATGGTCATCACAGATCCGGTAATGGCTACAAGGAATCCCGCACCGGCGGAGAGGCGCACCTCCCTGACCGTGACCCTGAATCCTTTGGGACGGCCCAGGAGCGCCGGGTCATCGGAGAGGGAGTACTGTGTTTTCGCCATGCACACCAGCAGGTTATCTTTGCCGAGATCGTGGATCTGGGCGAGATCCTTTTCCGCCTGGTCGGTGTAGACGACTCCGTCGGCTCCGTAGACATCCTTTGCGATCTTCTCCATTTTTTCCTTCGGACTCAGGGCAGTGTCGTAAAGGAAGACGAACTGCGACGGACGCTCGCACGCCGCCATGACCTTCTCCGCAAGATCCTTCCCGCCGTCTCCTCCCTTTTCCCATACTTCGGACAGGGATACGGATGCACCGAGAGCTGCACATTTCTCCTCCACAAGTGCGAGCTCGGCTTCCGTATCCGTGGGGAAGCGGTTGATGGCCACCACGGCAGGAAGGCCAAAACCGGCGATATTCTGAATGTGCTTCTCGAGGTTTTCCATGCCCCTCTCGAGAGCTGCAAGATCTTCATGGGCAAGATCGGCTTTCTTCTTTCCTCCGTGCATCTTCA
>JAAYJB010000236.1 GCA_012523155.1 Synergistaceae bacterium
GCCCCGGGCATTCCGGAAGCGTTCAGGTACCCGGCGGGGGTCATCTTCATCTCGTCGCGGATATAGCCCGTCTCCCACTCAGCCTCGAGGAAATGGAAATGAAGCCCCAGGTCCCGGTCCTTCGCCGCGTCCACGATCTCTTTCAGAAACGGGAGCGGCACGGTATAAGGCGCATGGGGAGCAAGCTGCACCGTCACGAACTCTTCGCGGCCCTTCCAGGCATCGGCAAGCTGCAGGCCTTCGTCCAGCTTCCACTTCTCCGGCCCCACGATGCCTCGGCTCACGCCACACTTCATGCCCATCTCAAGGGATGCCTCCACCACGGCATCCATGAAAAAATACATGTCGCCGAAGGCCGTGATGCCGTTGGAGGCCATCTCAAGGAGGGCAAGGTATGTCCCCCAATAGACATGTTCCCTCTTCAGCTTGGCCTCGGCAGGCCATATCTTTTCCTTCAGCCACTCCATGAGCGGCGCTTCCTCGCCGATGCCCCGCAGCAGCGACATGGCCGCATGGGTGTGGGTGTTCACGAATCCCGGAAGCAGGCCGATTTTCCCTTTGCCGTCAACAACTTCGTCGGCGGTCAAAGACGTTTCCGGATCCCCGATGGACGCGATCCGTCCGTCCTCCACGAGCACCGACATGTATCGTGCCCTCTCCATCCCCCCGTCGCACGCGAGAACGTTCTTCAGCAGTACGGACATGTCATTCCACCCAGCTCTTCATGTAGGCTTCCTGCTCAGGGGTCATCGCGTCGAGGGAAATCCCCAGCGACGCAAGCTTGGCCTCCATCACCGCCCGGTCGATCTCCGCCGGAACGTCGTAGAGCCCCGGCTTCAGTGTGTTCTTCGCCAGGTACACCGCAGACTCGAGCTGCAGAGCGAAGCTCAGGTCCATGATCTCTATTGGGTGCCCGTCGCCGCAGGCAAGGTTTACAAGCCGCCCCTCGCCGAGCAGGTGGATCCTCCGTCCGTCGTTCATGGAATAGGTCTGGACTCCCGGTCGGCTTTCCTCAACGGAGAGGGACAGTTCACCAAGGTCCGGTTTGCAGATCTCCACGTCAAAATGCCCCGCGTTCCCAAGCACCGCACCGTCCTTCATCACCTCGAAATGCTCCCTGCGGATCACCTTCGTGTTTCCCGTCAGTGTGAGGAAAATATCGCCCCTCGGTGCCGCCTCGGCCATATTCGCGACTTCGTAGCCGTCCATCAGCGCCTCGAAAGCACGGTGGGGGTCAAGCTCCGTCACGATCACCCGGGCTCCCATTGCGGATGCACGCATGGCCACACCCCGGCCGCACCACCCGTACCCTGCGATCACAACGGTCTTGCCGGCCACCAGCATATTGGTGGTCCGGAGAAGACCGTCCATCACCGACTGCCCCGTGCCGTACCGGTTATCGAAGAGGTACTTGCTGTGTGCGTCGTTCACCGAGATCATGGGGAAGGCGAGAATTCCCTCCGCTGCCATGGACTTCAATCGCTTCACGCCGGAGGTCGTCTCCTCCGAACCTCCCCGTATGCCGGGAAGAAGGTGCTTCATCTCCGTGTGGACCGTGGCCAC
>JAAYJB010000237.1 GCA_012523155.1 Synergistaceae bacterium
CTATCCGTTCAAAACGTTCGCTTACCCCGGAAGGATTCGTCACATCGAGGAATATTCCCTGTGCACTGCCTCCCTCAGCAGTGATAGCCGCCGCTGTTTTTTCAGCTCCCTCCGTGTTGATGTCAGCGCAGACTACTTTTGCTCCAGCTGCAGCAAGACCGTGCGCGTATCCTTCTCCGAGGCCCCTGGCGGCTCCGGTCACAACTGCGACCTTCCCGGCCAATGAATATCGTTCAAGAAAATTCATTCCTTATCCTCCTTAAATAATTGTACAAAAGCCTCTTTCGCTTTATTGAAAAATACTGACAGTAGAATGATGATTCATCTGATTTGCAGTTTAACATGATAGCATAAGATCGCGGCGATGCAATTCCCTCCTTGTGCATATGACGAAAGAAAAAAGAAAAAAATGCAGCCTCCAATGGAGACTGCACTGAAACGGGCATGTGTTTTTACAATAGGAGTTTATTGCAGCATGGAACAAGTGGTTGGGCAGGTTTGAACATCACGGTTTCCCGGAAAATTGATGTGTTCGGCCTCTGTCAAGTCATTTCTTCTGTTTTTTTCCCACGCATGCCGCGTAGACGGGAAAAAGCTTCTCTCCGTCAATACCAAGAAGACTGCTCAGCCCTTTTTCATCAAAATACCCGATGGCGCAGCAACCACAGCCTATATTTTCGCAGGCGAGGTAAAGGTTCTGGCATGAGTGCCCGCCGTCTTCGAAGACGAATCTGTAGCCCCGCTCCATGTGTCGCCACATGAACCTGTACTCGTCCCCTATCCAGAAAAAGCTTGCGGCCGCCTTTTCTATGAACATCTGGTTTCTGCAGAGCACAGCAATTTTTTCAGCGAAGTCCATGCAGGTATTTTCCGCCTGAAGTTCATGGGATACCGGGAGATATGTGTACAGACCCGGCTCAAGCCCCTCTACCCTGGAAATTGCCATGTGCATGTCAAGGGGGTGACGGCCCCCAGCGGATGGAACTGTTCTGTACACTTTCCTGGAATTGCCTTCCCCTGTAATCTTTTGTATTCCCTGGGTGGACCAGAGAAGCCAGGAAAGATCCTGGAAGGATAGGTATTCCGCTGAATATTCCCTGATGCTTCTCCTGTTCTCTATCGCTTCCCTCAGGCTGATCTCCCCCACAGAGATGTCACGGGGGCCTATAAGGGGGATCCTCTTTTTGTCATCCTTCGGTTCAGGCCCGACAGGCGGCTGCGGAAGGCCTTTTGCCTGGTCGGACTGCTTCGAAAGCATTATTTCCAGGGATGTTTCCCGCAGAAAAAAACGGCCTATATTGTCAGCTGTCAATCCAGTTTCTCCTTTCTCCTGAAGAGGTTCAGGATCGGCCCTCCGAAGAAGACAAAGACAATAAGCAGAATAAGTGTCAGGCAGATAGGATCGAATATGAATTCTCCAAATCCCCCGTGTGTTTTGATCAGCCCGACCCTGAGATTATTCTCTATCATCGGTCCCAGGATAATGCCCAGGATCATTGGAGGAAGCGGAATATCCACAAACTCGAAAAAATAGCCCAGGATCCCGAACAGGGTCATAATATAGATGTCGAAGAAGCTGTTCCGTATGGCGTACGACCCGATGACAGAAAAGATGAGAACGATCACCATCACTATATTCCTCGGCAGCTTTAATATCGTTCCGAAGATTTTTATCCCCAGCATTCCCACGATTATGAGAAAAAACTGGGAAATAAGTCCGACAGCAAATATTCCGTGTACAAGGGTCAGGTTCTCCTGGAAAATAAGGGGTCCGGGACGAAGCCCGTACATGAGCATGGCACCCAGAACAATAGCAGTGATCGAGTCACCCGGGACACCGAATACAAGGGCCGGTATCCAGGTTCCTCCCAGTGCGGCGTTATTTGCGCTCGTGGGAGCGATCACTCCACTGACCGATCCCCTGCCGAACTCCTCAGGGGTGCGTGAAGTCTTTTTCTCCATACCGTAGGCGACCCAGGATGCTATATCGGCACCGGCTCCCGGAAGGGCGCCTACACAGGTGCCTATGATGGATGCTTTAAGGACCGTGAGCTTGTTTTTCAAAACGATCCTCATTCCTCCCAAAAGCGAAATTTTGCCGAACTCGGGTATGCTGCTCTGCTTCAGAAGCTTCGGGTCTGCAACGTTCTTCAGTACTTCCGAAAGCCCGAACAGGCCCACCATCGCCGGAATGAATCCCACACCTTCGAGCAGTTCCATGTTGCCGCCTGTGAACCGTGGAAGACCCGTGGTCACATCCATGCCTATGGTTGCCACCAGCAGGCCGAGTGCTGCGGAAATGATTCCGTTCATTGGTTTCCCTGCGCTCAGTGACGCGCTCATGCTGAGACCGAAAATTCCCAGCCAGAAATACTGGAAATTCGTGAACCGGAGTGCAAATTTCGCAAGGGGCGGTGCCACGAGCATAAGGATAAGAACTCCAATGAAGCCCCCAATCGCCGAGCAGAGCAGGTCGAGGGTGAGCGCCTCCATTCCTCTTCCCTGTTTCGTAAGTTCATATCCGTCGAGGGTCGCCGGCCCCGATGCCGGCGTGCCGGGGATCCTGAGGAGCGTCGCAGGGATGTCGCCGGTGAAAATGGACGTGAAGGAAACACCAAGTATCATCGCCATGCCTGCCAGCGGTTCCATGTAGTATGTTACGGGTATGATAAGCGCGACTCCCATGGTTGCCGTCAGGCCGGGAGTTCCGCCCACGAGGACTCCGAACGCCATTGAAGCCAGCCAGGGAAGAAGGATCCCCGGGCGAAAGACCGAAAGAACCACGTCAATCAAGAGAATCGCCTCCTACCATGGCAGGCCCGACAATCCTGCCGGGAGCTGGATATGAAAGACCTGGCCAAAAATGGATACGATAAAAATGACGGTCAGGGCGGTGACGGTCAATGCCCGAAAAAAACCTACTTTAAGGCGGACCATGAGCAATACGCCGAAGAGAAGTGTGGCGGCGGCATATCCGAGGTATTCCATGAGCAGAACGTACAGAAACAAAAAAAGAATGATGATGACGCTGTTCGATGCGCCCCAGCTCCACCCGGGGATTTTTTCTTCATGAGGCATTCGTGCTCCGGCAGCTATCTGCTGGATACCAGAAATAATAAGAACAACGGACAGGAGAATAGGAAAAAAGGATGGTCCCGGGGTTTTTTTCCCTGCCGATACAGCTTCGGGAAAAGTCAGGCTTTCCATGATCACTGCTGTTGAAAGAAGGATAAGGGCTATACCGAAAATAATGACGAGTTTTTTCTTCATGGATGACCTCCGTTTACAGGGCGCCCTGCCGGAGTTTTCCGGCAGGGCGCATCTGCGGCTGTTACATACAGTTATTTCTTCAAATAGCCGCCAAGCTCCATCACTGTTTTGAGATCAGTGTCCTGCTGTTTTGCAAACTCGGCGAACTCCTTCGGCCCGCGGATCATGATTCCAAAGCCGTTCTTGCTCATGAATTCCTTATACTCATCGGAATCGGTAATTTTCTTCATTGCATCGTACAGGGTCTGGATGATTTCCGGAGGAGTCCCCTTTGGTACACCGAAACCTCTCCATGTTCCGGCAGACCAGTCGATGTCGTTTTCCTTGAGTGTCTGCACTTCCGGGAAGGATGGATCTCTCTGGTCAGCCATGACCGCAAGAGCCCTGATATCACCCGCTGCAAGCTGAGCTCCAGCTTCAGGCAGACTGCATGTGATAACGTCGACGTGCCCTCCGAGAAGTTCGATTATCGAGGGAGCTGCGCCGGTCGTAGGGATCCAGTCGACTGTGTTGACGGGAATACCGGCCTTATCGAGCATGCCTATCCGGGCAAGATCCCAGACACCCCCTGCTGCAGTTCCTGAGAACTTGTATTTTCCGGGGTTGGCCTTGATCGAGGCGAGAAGTTCCCCTACAGTCTTCCAGGGTGCGTCCTTATTCACCATGACCCCTGCCGAGTCTTGGTTCAGCTGGATCACGTAGTCAAAATCAGCGTAGGTCAGCTGCGTCAGCCCCATCCAATGCATGGTTGCAAGTTCAAGGGTCACCATGGTGATGGTGTATCCGTCAGGCTTCGAAAAAGCTCCTGCCGAGTGCCCCACTGCTCCGTTCCCTCCCGTTTTGTTGACCACGGGAAATGGTTTTCCAAGTTCTTTTTCCAGCTGCGAGGCCATAAAGCGGGTCAGACGGTCGGTGCCTCCGCCGGCTCCCCATGGGCAGACAACGGATACGCTTCTTTCAGGGAATGCTGCGAATGCAGCCGAGGCGAAAAATGCGAGAAGAACAGAAACAGCGAGAATGCGGAGTGTCTTTTTCATTTCAATGATCCTCTCCTTTCAAAACGCTTTAAAAAAACCGCCGGCCCTCGTCTCGTGTACAGCCTCCTTCCCGAGGATAAACTAAAATTACTAATACTTGTTTGTTTAAGTATAGCCAATAGTCACTCTATATGCTACCCCCCGGATGACGATACGGGGAAAACAGACCGGACGCCTTTTTATGTATACTTAATTTGAAAAAAGAGAGTTTATAGGCGAGAATATAAAAGGATTAGCGTAAATCCAGTAATGAACTGGGTTTTATAAAATAATCTGAGACTAAACCTCAGAGAAGATCAGTTCAAAAATTCAAGAAAGAGGTGGCAGAATGTCGAGCTACGGATCAGAGCAACTTATGAAAATGGAGCATGAATTCGGCGCCCATAACTATCATCCCCTGGAAGTCGTCATTTCCAAGGCTGAAGGGATCTGGGTCGAAGATCCCGAGGGACGCCGGTACATGGACATGCTTTCGGCATATTCGGCTGTGAACCAGGGACACCGGCATCCGAAGATCATCAAGGCTCTCAAGGATCAGGCTGATGTCCTTACGCTCACTTCCAGGGCATTCTTCAACGATCAGTGGCCCCTCTTTGCAAAAAAACTCTCTGATGTGACCGGAAAAGAAATGATACTCCCCATGAATACTGGTGCCGAAGCTGTTGAGACGGCGATCAAGACCATGCGCAAATGGGGATATCTGGTCAAGGGAGTTGAAAAGGACAAGGCCGAGATCATCGTCTTTGAGAACAACTTCCACGGCAGGACGGTCACCATCATTACCTTCTCCGTCGACCCCGATGCCCGGGACAACTACGGCCCGTTCACACCAGGTTTTGTGGTCGTTCCCTACGATGACCTCGCGGCAGTGGAAAAAGCGGTCAATAAAAACACGGTTGGAATTCTCGTCGAACCCATACAGGGTGAGGCCGGCGTCGTCGTGCCAAGCGACGGATTCCTCAAAGGCCTTGAGACGATCGCCCGCAGGAACAACCTCCTTCTTGCGGTGGACGAGATCCAGACTGGCTTCTGCCGCACCGGGAAGACCTTCGCCTTTGAACATGAAGGGATCGACCCCGACATCATCATCATGGGCAAGGCGCTCGGCGGCGGAGTGATGCCGGTATCGGCCATTGCGGCCAACAAGAACGTTCTCGAAGTGTTCCTTCCCGGGACCCACGGGTCGACCTTCGGCGGCAACCCCCTCGCATGCGCTGTGGCATCCGCGTCGATAGACGTTCTCATCGAGGAGAAGCTTGCTGAGCGTTCCGCAGAACTTGGTGAATACTTCATGGAGGGCATCCGGGCTTTGAAATCCCCCAAGATCAAGCTGGTCAGGGGAAAAGGGCTTCTTATCGGTGTGGTGCTCCACGAGTCCGCAGGGAAGGCACGGATCTATACCACTGCCCTCAAGGAGAAAGGACTCCTCTGCAAGGAGACCCACAACTGGATCATCCGGTTCGCTCCCCCGCTGGTCATAACAAAACAGGAGATCGACATGGCCCTTGAGAAGATCGCCGAGGTCTTCTGCCCCGTAGAGGCAAAAGCCTAGCAAACACAATTTACGGTAAAGAAAATGGAATCCCGGGCTACCCTGGGATTCCATTTTTTTCCCCACGAACGGGGACGAGATTTTATTGATCCTTGCCGCTGTGGTCATTGGGTTCGTGTTTTCCATCACACCTGTGCAGATAACTCTGGGTGAATATGGTCACGGTGGTAACCCTGGCTCTCGCCCTTGCCTTCGAACCTGCCGAACCCGGGGTCATGAAGATGCGGCCCAGGGACCCCTTCACTGACACGGAAGGAACCATTTCTTGTGTGGATGAATTGCTGCAGATTGACGGGAAAAACCCACCGCATCCAGAAGCCGTTTTCCGGATGAAAGACTAATCAGCGAGGACTTTCCCTTCTCCGACCACGAGCTTTCCGTCAAGGAAAAGGTTCGGCCGGGTGATGATACCGTCCACATGGATGCCCGCCGCCACTGTTCCTCCGAAAGTATCGTTGCTCCCCAGGGCGATATGGACCGTGCCGTAGATTTTTTCATCCTCGAGGATCACTCCTGTGACCCTGGCCTTGTCATTGGTCCCTATGCCCAACTCGGCGAGATTCCGTGCCGGGGTATTGTCTCCCAGCATCTTTTCGAGGCGTCCCGCATCAGGCCCCTCCGCTTTGACAAGCAAACCTTTTTTGAAAACAAGGTGCAGGGGAGCGCTGAGCACTCCCAGACCGGCGAAGGAACCGTCCACCAGGACCTCCCCTTCGGCTGTCCCTTCCACAGGAGCGATGTACGATTCCCCCGACGGAAGATTCCCCGATTCTCCCCTGTTCCTGTAGATCCCTGTGCTTGAAATGGCGAGTCGGCCTTCGAGGGACATGCGCATGACACATCCCCCGGAGTGTAGTTCCGCTGTTTTCGCATCGCTCACCAGGGCAGTGACCCTGCGGGTGAGATCGGCGACTTTGGCGTAGTCTGCGGTGATAGGGCCATTGAAGAACATGTCCTCGGTGATCTTCGGCATGGTGGCGATCCTTGCACCTGCTGCACAGGCCTTCTTCTTAGCCTGGGTATGAGTCAGGGAAGTCCCTGTGGCCGCGATGACTACATCGGAATGCGCCATCGCAGCTGCTGCAGGGGCGGTGGGCTCCTCTCCGTTTTTCGAAAGCAGCGGCATACGCATGGCGAGCGCTTTCGCACCAATCATACCGGCTGCCTCGAAGAGACTCTCTCCGATACGGAGCGTCGTCTGGTCATAAAGAACCAGGAACGTTTCCGAAGACTTCAGTCCCATATTTTCTTCAAGAATACGCCGCGCAACTCCTGCAAAATCCATTATTCGGCCTCCTCTCCCTCGTAAAAAAGGGAGTGTCCCTCTATCCGATGAGTTCTCTGACCATACTTGCCGCGATGCCCCGCGCAAGAAGAACCGGCTTTTCCGTTATCTCCCTGACCATGGACCTCGTGGCGAGGGTGTATCCTATGCAGTCCAACACCGTGATATCAGCCTTCCATTCCCTGAGTTCCTCCGCAGCTTCCCGTGCGGCCTCCATGGCGTTCACGTACGGAGAGGACGGCACTGCACGCACGTGGGGACTCACGTTGCTCCAGCGATGCTCAGACTGTTCCACCTGCTCTTCGGAAGGGGTCAGAATGCCGATACGCATTCCTTCTGCAACTGAGGATACCGCGTTGTAGAGTACTTTCTGGGGCCGTATCAGCAGTCCTCCCGTTTCAAAATCAGGAAATTCCCCTGTGCAGAGGAGAAGCACAACGGGAATTCCTTCACGGAAATGGGTAGTGATTTTTTCGAAAATCCTCGGAGTGATGTGCTGTTCAGCCACCTGTACGGAAGAACCGTCCGAAA